>NZ_MUFA01000024.1:0-44487 GCF_001995955.1 Salinivibrio sp. PR6
ACAGTTCGGTCCCTATCTGCCGTGGGCGTTGGATGATTGAGGGGAGCTGCTCCTAGTACGAGAGGACCGGAGTGGACGAACCGCTGGTGTTCGGGTTGTGTCGCCAGACGCATTGCCCGGTAGCTAAGTTCGGCACAGATAAGCGCTGAAAGCATCTAAGCGCGAAGCTGGCCCCGAGATGAGTCATCCCTAGAGCTTYGAGCTCTCTAAAGGGTTGTTCTAGACTAGAACGTTGATAGGCAGGGTGTGTAAGCGCTGTGAGGCGTTGAGCTAACCTGTACTAATTGCCCGTGAGGCTTAACCATACAACACCCAAGAGGTTTTGGGTTGGACTTAAAATAAGCCAGTTGATTGTGGCGAGAACGAACAGCTTTCTAGATTACCGAATTTGCTTGGCGACCATAGCGCTTTGGACCCACCTGACTCCATGCCGAACTCAGTAGTGAAACGAAGCAGCGCCGATGGTAGTGTGGGGTCTCCCCATGTGAGAGTAGGACATCGCCAGGCTTTGATTATAAATTGCGCCTATTGCTTGCGATTTTTGATAGCTGCGATGCTCATGTATTGGCATACACTGTGCGTCTCGCTTCAAAACTCACTGNAGCGCTTTGGACCCACCTGACTCCATGCCGAACTCAGTAGTGAAACGAAGCAGCGCCGATGGTAGTGTGGGGTCTCCCCATGTGAGAGTAGGACATCGCCAGGCTTTGATTATAAATTGCGCCTATTGCTTGCGATTTTTGATAGCTGCGATGCTCATGTATTGGCATACACTGTGCGTCTCGCTTCAAAACTCACTGGGCATAGCTCGCAATTTAATCATCAAAGCAGATAGATGTAAGACTTTGATGAGAAAACACCAAGCCCTGACCTCACGGTCGGGGCTTTTTTGTATCTGTCGCGTGGTGATTGCTGGTTAAGTAGAAGAATGGGGTTGAGGTTGCCAGTGTAAGCAGAAATCCCAGAAGCGGGTGAGTAGGCCTGACTGGTATTTATCTTTGTGGCGCACAAGCCAATAGCGCCGGGATAATAGCAAAGGGAGTTCGAGGGCAACCACTCGGCCATCGGCAATGGCGTGTTGAGCGGAGAGCTTAGACAGGTACGCCAAGCCTAACCCGGCACTTGCAGCATTTAAAATCGCTTCTGTGGTATTGAGCTCGAAAGAAAGGTGCCAGCGCTCGAAGCGAGGAGCAAGGCTTGAGAGAAAGTGCTCACGGGTGCCCGAGCCAGATTCGCGGATCAGCCAAGTTTGATTGTCGAGATCGCCCACACTTAACGGTGCGTGACTCACAAGCGGGTGATTAGGGTGACAAACCACCGCCATCTGATCGCTTAACCATGGCGTTTGCAGTAAATCGGGATGCAGTATTTCACCCTCTATCAACCCAATATCCAGCTCGAAGTGTTGAAGGCGAGTGATGATTTCTTGGCTGTTGGCAATCACCAATGTTTGTTGTTGATGACACGTCGCATGGCGAAAATCACTAATCAGTGTAGGTAAAAGCTGGTTACCCACCGTATCGCTTCCACCTAGTCGCAACCAACCAATCAGTTGGCTATCGTCTTTTAGTGTGGCACTGATTTCGTCGCTACGGGTGAGTAGTTCATCTGCTTTAGGGATAAGCGCTATCCCTTGGTCATTGAGGTGAAGCCGATTGCCGCGTCGATCAAACAAGGGGTAACCGAGCTGACTTTCTAACTCGGCGAGTGCCATACTGACTGCTGGTTTACTGAGAAACAGTTTCTTGGCGGCGGCGGTGATGGTGCCCTCTTGCACGATGGTTAAAAACACCCGCAGTTGAGGAAGAGAAAGCGTCATCGAAACCTAATGATAAAGAGTTTCAAACACTATAAGGCGGTGCCTGTGCGATGACAATCTTAACGCTGGCCTTTGTCTTGGCTGACCCAGTGCTGGATATCTAATTGTGCCTGTTTTAATGCCTGATAGTGTGGTGATTGCTCACTCGTATGCTTGAGAACAAAGTCGAGCGTGTGCACTACATTTCGCCAACGTGGTGTTTTTGGGACGGTTTCTACGTGCAGGTACTTATCCAAGGTTCTTGTTTGAAAGCTACCTTTATCCTGGTAAACACGCCATAAGCCACTTTTTTCTGCTAGCCCGATTTTATCCCCACCCCAAGCGGCCAGAGCCAAGTTCATCGCATCCACTAAGCGACGATGAATACTCTCCGGCTGATGCGCTTGTGTCTCTTTATCGTTAATTGTGCTTGATGAAGAAAAATACGTCGCTCTCAAGCTGTGTTTTAAGTGGGAGAGTGCGCTTGCAAGGCGACCAATTTCATCTTTTCGCTGGCGATGGGTGACCGGATAGTCCAGTTCACCTGCGGCAAACTGCTCGGCGCACCAAGTCAGTTGTAAGATAGGCAGTGTCAGGCGGTGAGATAGCCAATGCCCAACACAGACTAATAAAACAATAACGACGATCACGAGTGTCGCACTGATCGCATACAAGTGGCGCAGAGGCTGATAGGCACGTTTTTGAGGTGTACAAGTGATCAACGCCCAAGACGCCCCCGCCACATTGACGGGTCGATACGCCGTGAGTTGAGGCATGAGTGTATATTGGCTTGGAGACATGACCCCTTGTTGGCCATGGAAAGCGGCATCGATGGCGTGCTTTGATGGCAAGATCGAGGGCCTAGCTTGATCAGTGTGAGGCACCCAACTGTTGAGTAAAGATTGATGATTTTGATTAATCAGCCACAGCCCAGACTCTGGTTGCTGCCGTTGGCGAAGTGTCGCAGACAAGTTATCGGTTGTGGTGCTAATAGCAAGGACGCTTTGCATATGGCCGCTTTTAAGTATGGGGACCAGATACCAAGCTTGCATGGTGCGTGAGCCATGTGGCTCAAAGGCAGTGCGCATCCATTTAGGGCGATGCTGGGCAGGCATATTCATCAATTGCTTGATCGCATTTTTCAGTGATGGGTTGTCCTGTGTCATGGGGTGGGCTTTGACGGTGTATACGAGGTTTTGGTTTAAATCAAACATCGCGAGATTGTTGAACGCGTATCTTGCTAACCAAGATTGAAATTGGTGATGAAAGCGACGATATAAGCGGTGATACTTTTGGGCTGTTACGCCAGCATATTGGTTCGGAGACTGTTGAAGGATCGGTATGAGTCGACGCTGCGATTGGCGCGTATCATCACCGAGTTGTTGGAATGCATGAGGAAAGCCATAAAAGCGTCCACCGCTGCTGGTTGCTAGATCAGAGGCTGCAAGATTGGTTACCGCGCGCACTTGGTCATTAAAATATGATGTGATGGTGACATAGTAACGATCGCGCTCGCTCTCGAGCTGTTGATGGGCTTGATCGATCAGCAGTTGCGACTGACTCCAAGTAAAGTATCCCGTCAAAATCACCACAGGGATAATACTAAGACTAAAAAACCACCACATAAAGCGGCGTTGAAGACGTGTAGAGTAACCTATATCCATTTGCACGCTGTGAATACCTCTCCCTGATCACGCGGGCTTGAATCGCAAACGGCTGCCAAAAGGCAGCCGCGAGAGAGTAGACGCTAACACGTCCGATCAGTCAAAACTGTGACCTGCTGTCAGGTATCAAACCTTACAAGTGTGTTACTCGACTGATTGATGGTGTTGTCAGCAACTAGCGTGCTTTTCGCGCATGATAAACGGCAAATCGACGGGTTTTCGCGAGGGTATCGCACTGACCGAATCCTTTTTCAATAATCGGCGGATAACGTAAGAAGCTGTTGGCGACGATCGCTAATTGGCCGTGACGGCGCAGGTAGCGAGGTGCGTTTTCCAGCAAGGATTCGGTGGCATGGTAAAATGTCTCCAATCCTTCATGGAAAGGTGGGTTGCTTATAATGGCATCAAACTGCTGTCCACTGACGGCCCCTAACATGTCAGAGACAAAAACAGAGCCGCTGAGCCCATTGGCCGCGAGCGTCGCTTGGGTTGATGCGACCGCTAAATGACTCACATCAACACAGGTGACCGTACAGCTTGGGTGGGTAGCCAGTAGTACCGTGCCGATAACGCCCGCGCCACAGCCGACATCAATCACATCGCCTTGTATGTCGGGCAGGTGCTGGAGTAATAAGGCCGTGCCATCATCAAGGCTTTTGTGACTAAACACACCGGGTAAAGCACGAACAGTGAGTGATAGGCTGCCTACTTGGAGAGGATAGTCGTGAAACCAATCTGCCAGGCTAAATGACGCCGCCGGTGATGTGCACTGGCCATGGTATAGGCTGCATCGGCGAGCTGAATCTTGTTTAATGACTTGGCCATACGGTGCAAAACGTTTTTCGATGCTTTTGACGCCACTGCGGTTTTCACCCACTACGATCCAGTCGACATTCGCGCCGAGACGATGCGTGAGCATCGCGAGAAGAAAATCGGCTTCCGCTTTTGACTTAGGCCAGTAGAAAAGTACCACGTCGACGGCGCTATCATCCGTATATTCTGCGCCTGCGTGTACATGGATGTCAGTATTTGCCATTCGTGTGGCATAGCCATGATGGGTCGTAAATACCGACACGCGTGCGGCATGAGACAGTAGCTGCTGGGCAAAGTCATCTTCGAGCTCCCCGGCCAATAGAACATGTTTATTGGCGAACAAGGTGAGGTGACGCTGAGCAATCTCGCTAGGTGCCGTGAGGGTCATGAGGGTTCTCTTTCCGGTTATAAGTACTTATCGGCCGCGTTTGAAGGTAGGGTGGCGCGCCAAGACGAGGATTTTCCCACAAAGCGCGCACTAGGCCAATATCAAACCCCCTACGCGTTATCTTGTCGGTCAAGAAAGCGTTCAAATTCGATCTCGTACATCCGAAAGAGTACCAAGGTAATCGAAAAGATAATCGGACCATAGATAAGCCCCATCAAGCCGAACAGATGAAGCCCTCCTAATAGTGAGAAGAAGATAAGCAAGGTATTCATCCCCGAGTTACCCTGCATGAGGAAGGGACGGAGTAGATTATCGATGGAGCCGACCACCACAACACTCCATATCAGTAAGGCGATAGCCCATTGCCAATCGCCCGTGGCCACCAAATACAGCACGGTTGGCAGCCAGATAAGCGCAGTGCCTACCACAGGGATAAAAGAGGCGAACGCCATCATGGTCCCCCAAAATAGCGCTGGCAGCCCGACGGCCCACATCGCTAGCCCGCCGGCGGCCCCTTGCGCCAAGGCGGTAAGAAAGGACCCAAGCACGGCAGACTTGGCGACCTTTTCTACTTCATCCAGTAACTGATCTTCTTGGCTTCGTGATAAAGGGATCACGTGGCGGAGCGTATGGATAATGCTGTCGTGATCACGGAGCAAGAAAAACAGGACAAACAACATCAGCATGAAGGTGATAAAAAAGTCGGTCACATCACCTAATACCTTGGAGCTAAATTCGAGCATTTGGCCACTGAATGAAGACATCCAAGCCGCCAGCTTTTTCACGGTTTCTTGTGGGTCAATTAAATCAAATGGCAGCCACTGGTTGAGAAAATGCAGCGACGATTGTATTTGCGGGTTGTTGAGTAACTGTTTTGCGCCGCCGTTGTTGAGCCATTCGTAACTGCGTGTAAAAAAGCTCACGCCTTGCTCGATAATGGCCCCTGCTACCACGGTGAGCGGAATGATGATGATAAAGGTGATTAAGACACAGGATATGACCGACGCCGTGTTTGGACGTTGTCCAATGCGATCTTCAATACGTTTATGAACAGGGAAAAAGAGCAAAGAGACAATAAACGCGAGTACAATTGCACCAATATAGGGCTCGATAAGTAAATAGCACGCATAGGCTGCGATGATCAGCGCGGCGATTAAAGTCCAATGTTTCGGCTCGACACGAAATGACGAAGTCACAGGGTATCCCTCTTAGGCTGGTTGAATGAATCGCGCTTGCTTTACTTGCCGTCAAAAGACCAATCCGCCGCTGGGCAGGTAAAGGCGCCTAAACAATAGGCACCTTAACATACAGTTTGTTGCACTAGTCAGCTAAAAAAATGGCCAAAAGATCGTTGAGGAAGAGTTTACCTTTGGCGGTCACTTGCCAATGTGTCTCGGACTCAACGAGCAGACCTTGGTCATACGCTTGAGCTAATGGCTGGTTAAGGTGGTCGAGAGGCAACCCCGTGCGGGCAACAAACTCGGCTTTCGGACAAGGCTCGAGTAGGCGAAACCGATTCATGAAGAACTCAAACGCGAGATCAGTCTGTTTCACCCACTGGCTATCGGTGAGATAGGCCTTTTGTGGATCAAGATAGCCGCGTGGATGCTTCACTTTAACAGTCCGAAGCAGGCGAGGCTGATCGCCATTCGGTAAGGTGAGTTTGCCATGGGCGCCGCAACCAATCCCCAAGTAGTCACCAAAGCGCCAGTAGTTGAGGTTATGAGCGCATTGATGATCGGGTAAGCTGTATGCAGATGTCTCGTATTGCACGTAGCCAGCGTCGGTAAGCAGCTGATGGCCGCGATCAAAAATGTCCCACAAGGTATCTTCTTCTGGCAGGGTCGGTGGTTTGGAGTAAAACTGGGTGTTGGGCTCGATGGTCAACTGATACCAAGACAGATGTGGCGGCTTAAGTGCGATGGCTTTTTCCAAGTCGCCCAGTGCTTCTTGCTCTGATTGCTCAGGTAAACCATGCATTAAATCGAGGTTAAAACTGTTTAATCCAGCTTGATGAGCAAGGTGGGCCGCACGTTCTGCCTCGCCAGGGCCATGAATACGCCCTAGGCGTTCGAGTTTATCAGCAGAAAAGCTCTGCACCCCGATAGAAATCCGGTTAACGCCTGCTTGTCGATAACCGATAAATTTATCGGCTTCCACGGTGCCAGGGTTGGCTTCCATGGTCACTTCCATGCTCTCACTGACGGGAAGGCGTGCTTTGATGCCATCCAATAGGCGTGCTATCTGTGAAGGCGACATCAAGCTTGGTGTACCGCCTCCAATAAAGATCGAGTGCAGTGTGCGCGTGATGACTGAAGGGTAGGCGGCAAGATCGGTATCAAGATCGTCAAGCAGCGCATCGATATAATCCTCTTCTGGGATCGCGCCCTTTTGGGTATGCGAATTAAAATCGCAATAGGGGCATTTTTGTACACACCAAGGGATGTGCACATATAAACTCAATGGGATCATGGCTTATTGCGACGCTTTTAAGGCTTGGAACAGGGCGTTGAGTGCTTGTCCGCGGTGAGAGCGTTGTTTTTTCTCGGAAGCGGGCATTTCTGCTGCGGTACACTGCTGATCGGCAGGTAAAAAGACCGGATCGTAACCAAAGCCGTTTTCCCCTTGCGGTGCGTGAGCGATTTGCCCTTCCCACACCCCGTGACAGACCAGCGGTGTTGGGTCATTAGCATGACGCATATAAACCAATACGCAATGGAAGCGAGCCTGGCGTCCATCATTGTCTGTATCATGCAATGCTTCTAACAGTTTAGCGACATTATCCGTATCACTGGCCGTTTCCCCCGCATAGCGCGCAGAGTAGACGCCTGGTGCGCCGTTTAAGGCATCGACTTCAAGGCCTGAGTCGTCGGCGATGGCGGGGAGGCCGGTCACTTTCGCCGCATGACGTGCCTTAATGATGGCATTTTCGATAAAGGTGGTGCCTGTTTCATCAACTTCTTCAACGGCAAAGTCACTTTGCGGCAGGACGTCGAAACCAAATTCGCCGAGTAGTCCCGCCATTTCTTTTACTTTGCCTGCGTTCCCCGTTGCCAACACAACTTTATTCATCACAGTTACCTATTGGGTTATGGCCCGACTATGGGGCATCGACGTAAAACGTATAATTATAGTCAAAAGACGCATTGCGGTTTCCTTCGGCGTTAAGGTCGATATGGAAGCGATACGTCTCTTCATCATCGGCTGCGAAGGTGGCGATGTAATAGATCGCGTCCCCTTCTCTTACCTCGGTAAAGTCCAGTTCACGACTGTTTCCGACCAAGTTTTTTACTTGCCCGGTGATCTCGGCGGCTACCGCCGGTTTTCCCAGTTGCATGGTATCGAGAACGGCAATGTTGACCAAGCCTCGATAGCCACTACGAGTAATGTCGTACTGCTGGGCGATTTCGGGTGTCAAGAAAGTGGTTGAGAGCGTGTTATAATGCACTTCCAACTCACCGACTTCTTTAAACTGCCCCGCCCAAGCCGGTGTGATAAGCAAACTCAATATCATGCTGAGCGCTGCTATGATCTGACGCATAATCATTCCTTGTGATAAAGCGAAGTGAGGTTCGCTATCAATACGTACGGGTGCCTAAGTACGATCCGCCGTACATCGTTGGCACCCGTGAGATTCCGTAAGCGGTGCAACCCGTGGCGATAAGTCGAGGGGGACTTAGCGCTTGGCGGTTCGCTTACAGTGCATACCAAATCGGGCCGATAAAATCGCCGATAAGCATATTGATAAATTGGAGCGCGATAAAGATCACCAGAATACTGAGATCGAGCCCACCGATGGGTGGAATAATACGGCGTACTGGCGCACATACCGGCTCAGTAAGTTGATGAAAAACATACTCTACTGGATTGTTGCCTTGGCTGACCCAACTCAAAATGGCACGCAGGATCAGTACCCAGAACAGCAACTTACCCGCGGCTTTCAGTAAGGCAATGGCAGAGAAGAGGAACATGCCAGAACTCATTGCAAAGGGGTTGCCGGCGACTAGATCCAGTACCACAAATTTCGCCACCATGAGCAGGTAAGCAAACAGTACCGTTGCCAGATCCAAACCACCGAGTGCCGGGATCATACGACGCAACGGGCCCACCACAGGCTGGGTCGCTTTGACGATAAATTGAGAGAAGGGGTTGTAAAAGTCTGCGCGCGCCCATTGTAGCCAAACGCGTAGCAGCACCACCATGATGTAAAGATCAAACGCGGTGTTGATCAGAAAGGTCATTGCATTCATATCGTTGCCTTAGTGATTAAAATTCTTGTTCCATTTGTTTGGCGCGGCTGACTGCCGCCTGCATGGCCTGTGCCACTATATCGCCAATGTGGTGCTGGTCGAAAACACGTAACGCTTCAGCGGTTGTGCCGCCTTTCGAGGTTACCTGCTCACGCAATTGGCCAATGGTTGTGTCCGTATTGCTTACCACCATTTCTGCCGCCCCTTTTGCGGCTTGCTGAACCAGCAGCCTGGCCTGCTCGTCGCTAAAGCCTTGGCGGATAGCTTCTTGCTGCATCGCCTCCATAAAGCGAAAGAAGTATGCCGGTGCACTGCCTGCAGCCGCAATCACACCATTAATTTTTGCTTCCTCATCGACACAGCAGACTTCGCCGACGGCTTTCATCAATGCGGTGGCGTAGTGTTTATCCGCCTCCGTTACCTGGCTAGATGCATAGAGTCCGCTCATTCCTTGGCCGACAAGAGACGGTGTATTCGGCATGACACGGATCAGGTTGAGTGTGGTACCTGCCATCTCACACAGACGGTGAGTACTGATGCCGGCTGCTATCGAGATCACCAGTTTCGAAGACCAATCGACAGCCGATAAATCGCTTAAAACCTGCGCCATTAATTGTGGCTTGACCGCCAAGACAATGACGTCTGCCGCTTGGCAGGCATGCAAGTTATCACGGGTGGTTTGGATGCCATAATCCGTACTCAGCACATCGCCAGGGTGGGCGCTGGGTGATGAGGCCGTTATCGCAGAGGTCGGGTAGCCTGCACTCACAAGGCCAGCAATGATGGATCGCGCCATATTACCGGCGCCAATAAAGGTAAGGGAGCGATGTTCCATGAAAAGCGTTCCTGTTGTTCTCGTCATTGTATTGGTTTATTACGACCGCTTCGTTAGCGGCTATCTCGCGCGCCAAAAATCGCGGTGCCGACACGTACCATGGTGCTACCACACGCAATCGCCGCTTCCATGTCACCACTCATGCCCATCGACAAGGTATCGATACTCTCTGTCTGCTCACGGAGGGCATGAAACGCATTTGATAAAGGTTCAAATGCGGCGCATTGTCGCTGATAGTTCGTCTCAGGCTGTGGAATAGACATTAATCCTCTGACATTCAAGCCGGGTAGGGCTCGGATATCTTCAATGAGGGCGATGGCGTTATCCACGGTTAACCCCGACTTTGATGCCTCGCCACTGGTGTTTACTTGTACCAAGACATTGAGCGGCGGTAAATGTGCCGGACGTTGCTCGCTCAGGCGTTTAGCAATCTTCAACCGATCGACAGAATGCACCCAGTCAAAGTGCTCTGCAATCAACCGTGTTTTGTTGGACTGAATGGGGCCAATAAAGTGCCATTCAATGCGTGCTTCGGGATGATGCTGGGCAAAGTAGTCAATTTTTTCTACCCCTTCTTGCACGTAGTTTTCCCCAAACGCCTGTTGTCCCGCGGCGATGGCATCTGCGATCGCCTCGATAGGCTTGGTTTTGCTGACTGCAATTAATTGCACTGAGTCCGCGAGTCGACCGCATTTTTGGCTTGCGTGGTCTATCTGTTCCCTGACCTGTTGAATATTGTTCTTAATATGACACATACCTGATTCTGCAAGGAAAATGAATGGATATTAATGAGCTACTTGCGTTTAGTGTAAAGCATCGCGCGTCAGATCTACATCTTTCTGCGGGGGTGTCGCCTATGGTGCGGGTAGATGGCGATATGCGCAAGCTTAGTCTGCCACCGCTTAGCCACCAAGCCGTAAGGCAATTAGTACTGGCGGTGATGAGCCCTGAGCAGCAGCATAGTTTTGACAATGCATGGGAAATCGACTTTTCCTTTGAGCTGGCCTCGGTGGCGCGTTTTCGTGTTAATGCGTTCCATCAGCAACATGGCTGTGCGGCGGTTTTTCGTGTGGTGCCAACGGCTGTCCCAAGGTTAGAGGATTTATCCGCGCCGCCACTTTTCAGTGAGCTGGCTTTGTTACACCAAGGATTGGTGTTGGTGACTGGGCCGACAGGCTCGGGGAAATCGACCACATTGGCGGCCATGATCGCGCAGATAAATCACCACCAGCAAAAGCATATTCTGACAATCGAAGATCCGATTGAGTTTATCCACCCGTCCGAGCAAAGCTTGGTGAACCAGCGAGAGGTCAAGCGTGATACGCAGTCTTTTCAGCAGGCATTGCGATCCGCGCTGCGTGAAGACCCAGATGTGATATTGGTGGGTGAGCTACGTGATTTAGAAACCATCAGCTTGGCATTAACCGCGGCAGAAACCGGGCATTTGGTGTTTGCGACCTTGCATACCGTCAGCGCTGCTAAAAGTGTTGATCGTATCATTGACGTTTTTCCGGGCAGTGATAAACCCTTGGTACGTTCAATGCTGTCTGCTTCACTGCGGGCGGTTATCTCTCAGCAGCTTGTCAAAAGTGTCCAAGGTCAGCGTGTTGCCGCTTATGAAATCATGACGGTGACGTCAGCGATTTGTAACTTGATCCGAGAGGATAGAGTGGCGCAAATCACCTCCATGATGCAAACCGGCACCGCGCATGGCATGCAGACCATGGCGCAAGCGATGGCACAGCTAGAGAACCAAGGCGTAATTGCGCCGCAGGAGGCGATAACGTCCACTCAATCTGTGTATTGACGCTCAAACCAGCTTTCGATAATCACCACCGCAGATTGGGCGTCGACGGCGCCTTTTCCCAGCGCCTTATACCCGCCGCGGGAAAACAGATCCGCACGCGCTTCACGGGTAGATAGGCGTTCATCGTGCAGCTCAACCGGGTAGCCGAAACGTCCATGCAGGCGGTTGGCAAACTTCTTTGCCCTTGGCGTGATGGTCTCTAAAGGTTGACCGTGTAAATCAAGCGGTAAGCCTACCACCAGATAATCGGGTTGCCAGTCTTTGAGTATGGCTTCAATGTCATCCCAATTTGGGATCCCGTCTCGGGCTTTTAAGGCACACAAAGGGCGAGCGGTGCCAGTTAGCGACTGGCCGATGGCAACGCCAATGCTTTTGACGCCGTAATCAAATCCAATAATGGTTTGTGCGTTCATGCATGTCCTACTTGTGAAGAGAGGTTTGCGGCGTCAATGCCGAGCTGATCGAGCGCTTTTTGCCAACGTTGGTGAACGGGGGTATCAAAAATGACCTTTGGATCGGCTTCCAGTGTTAGCCAGCTATTGTCGGCCAGTTCCTGCTCGAGCTGTCCCGGCTCCCAGCCTGCATAGCCCAGCGCGACCAGAAATTGCTCTGGCTGTTGCTCGGTGCCGAGAATCGAGAGAATATCTTTTGAGGTCGTGACCGATAGCTGATCAGACAGGGGAATACTGGTGCCATACTCACAGGTTGCAGGATGCAGCACAAAGCCTCTGTCTTCGGAGACAGGACCACCAAACAACACAGGTTGAGACAAGCTCTCTGTGGTGCTTGAAAGGGGGAGCTGGCGCTCGACGTCAATTTGATCCAGCATTTTGCCGACAGACAAATTAATGGGGTGGTTAATCATCAGTCCCATTGCCCCATCATGGCTATGCTCACAGACATAAATGACACCATGCTGAAAACGGCTATCAGCCATACTGGGCATCGCGATTAAAAAATGATTTTTCAGATCCATATCGCCGTCTCCTGTTGGTGCGCGTACCTTGAGTATGCGCGAAGATTGATGTTTTAGATAATGAAGGAGGCGCTGCGCCTCCTCAAATTAGGCGCAGCGTCTGGCGATTGCCTCCATCAAGATGTCACCAATTGAAATGTCATACGCGGCGTCAATCTCGCGAATACAGGTCGGACTGGTGACGTTGATTTCTGTTAGCTTGTCGCCAATCACGTCGAGCCCTACGAATATCAGCCCTTTCTCTTTCAATGTCGGAGCGATCGCGCGTGCGATTGTCCAATCAGTCTCTGATAAAGGACGCGCTTCGCCACGGCCGCCAGCAGCCAAGTTACCGCGCGTTTCACCGTCGGCCGGGATACGGGCTAAACAGTAGGGAACCGGTTCGCCATCAACAATTAAGATGCGCTTGTCACCGTTGCTGATGTCAGGGACGAAAGTTTGTGCCATGCAAAAACGTTGGCCATGCTCGGTCAGGGTTTCAATTATCACCGACAGGTTCGGATCGCCTTGTTTGACTCGAAAGATAGACGCGCCGCCCATGCCATCGAGTGGTTTTAAAATCACATCGCCGTGTTCGGCTTGGAATGCTTTAATTTCGTCGGCACGACGGGTCACCAAAGTGGTCGGCGTATGCTCTGGGAACCACGCGGTATAAAGCTTTTCATTGCAGTCACGCAAACTTTGCGGCTTGTTAACAATCAATACACCCGCTTCCTCAGCCCGCTCTAACATGTAGGTTGCGTAGATGTATTCCGTATCAAACGGCGGATCTTTGCGCATCAATATGGCATCAAATTTTCGCAATGCGAGGGTTTGGGTTTGGTCGATTTGGTACCAATGGTCAGGGTTATCCATCACAGTCACACTGTGGGTGCGAGCGTATGGTTCACCCTGCTTCATTGACATATCTTCCATCAAGATATAATGCACTTCCCAGCCGCGTTTTTGTGCTGCTAGCATCATGGCAAACGTGGAGTCTTTTTTCACACTGATGGCCTCGATGGGGTCCATCACAACACCTATTTTCATCATGTTTCTCCTGTTTGCCGGTTAACCCAAATCGCCAAAACGGACTTGAAGGGCCGTGATGGCGGTGAGTGCCGCGGTTTCTGTTCGCAACACGCGTGGGCCTAGTAGGATCTCTTCAAAGCCGTGTTCGCGTGTCATTGCAATCTCATCATCAGACAATCCGCCCTCTGGGCCAATGAGCAAGCGTAGCTTGTCGGGGGCGTCGGGCAGCGTATTGATAGAGTAGGGGGCACGCGGATGAAGGTTCAGTTTTAAGCCATCAAACGCCTGCTGGCACCATGTGTCTAGATTGATCACCGGGTTAATGGTGGGCACCACATTACGGCCGCTTTGCTCACAGGCGCCAATCGCGATTTTTTGCCATTGTTGGCGTTTTTTCTCGAGTCGCTCAGCATTGAGTTTCACTCCGCATCGAGCCGATAAAAGGGGAGTGATGGTATTCACGCCTAATTCGACCGATTTTTGAATGGTAAACTCCATTTTCTCACCACGTGAAATCACTTGGCCGAGTTCAAAGTCAAGCGGTGACTCGACACTGTGTGATTCGCAAGCGGTAATGGTCGCGACAACCTGCTTTTTACTGACTTCCGTCAGCATAGCGGGAAACTGCGCACCACTGCCATCAAAGAGCAAAATCGGTTGTTCAGGTTGCATACGTAGGACGCGACCGAGATGGTTGGCAGCTTCGCCACTCAGTGTCACATCGCCTTGCGATGGCAAGGGCGTTGGGTGATAAATTCGAGGAATTCGCATTGTGCTCGTTTTCCATGGTCATCTCGCCCTCAGTGTAACATGGCTACGGGGACGATAGGCTTTGTCACTAATATGGGGTCGAGTGGTGAAAAAACAAATTATTCTAAGGCGTCAAGGTTTCTCACTAGTGGCTGTTGACAGCGGTTGCAGCGATAGGTGGCTTGTCCGCGCTGTATTTTATTGTGGCGGCGAATGGATAAGGCAACAGGGCCACACTCACACTGGTACGCGAAGGTTTTGCCTTGCACGGCACTGATATCAAGCTGGTGGGTGGTATTGGCAGGGGCATTAAATACCTGGTTCATTAGCGAACGCCACTCAGGACCATGTGGTTTTACCCGACCGTATAGCGCAAAGGTAACCAAATGACAGACCTCATGAGGGATCACTTCGTCGAAAAAGGTCTCCGGTGCTTGCTGTAAAAGGATTGGGTTAAACCTAACACGCCATTGCGTGGGGTGCGCGGTGCCAGCGGATTGACCCCGTAGTGTGAAGCCAATCGCAGGATAGTGTAGCTGGGTGCCTAATTGACGATTAGCCGCATCAATACACTGGTAAACACGCGTGTTAGCCGCTTGCTGTAATGCATCAGGTGACCAAGCGGTCTTGTCAAAGGCGAATGCGTCAGAAGCAGAAGACATAGTGTGGCGATCCTAGTGGCGATCAAAAAGGGAAGCCGAAGCTTCCCTTACAAGCAATGAGTACGTGGAGATTACCCGAGCTTGGCAAAGTCGCGCAATAGCGCTGCTTTGTCGGTTTTCTCCCAGGGGAAGATGTCGCGACCAAAGTGGCCATATGCAGCCGTTTGCTTATAGATGGGTTGTAATAAATCCAGCATTTCCTGCAAACCATACGGGCGTAAGTCGAAGTGTTCACGAACCGCTTTAGTGATCACTTCTGGGGCCACTTTTTCGGTACCGAAGGTCTCCACCATGATAGAAGTGGGTTCCGCAACGCCAATCGCGTAAGACAACTGGATTTCACAACGATCAGCAAGACCTGCGGCGACAATGTTTTTGGCCACGTAACGCGCGGCATACGCGGCAGAGCGATCCACTTTTGAGGGGTCTTTACCCGAGAAAGCTCCGCCACCGTGACGGGCTGCACCGCCATAGGTGTCGACAATGATTTTACGGCCTGTTAAACCACAATCGCCCATCGGTCCGCCAATCACAAAACGGCCCGTTGGGTTAATGAAATACTTGGTGTCTTTGGTCAGCCATTGTGCCGGCAATACTGGCTTGATGATTTCTTCCATCACCGCTTCGCGCAGATCGTCGGTTGAAATACTGTCGCAATGCTGTGTTGAGAGCACGACGGCATCAATACCCGCAATTTTACCGTTGTCATACGCAAAGGTGACCTGGCTTTTCGCATCTGGGCGTAACCAGTCTAACGTGCCGTTTTTACGTACTTGCGCCTGACGCTCGACCAAACGGTGTGAATAGGTGATGGGGGCAGGCATCAGCACATTGGTTTCGTTGGTGGCAAAGCCAAACATGATCCCTTGGTCCCCGGCCCCTTGATCTTTCGGATCGGCGCGGTCAACCCCTTGATTAATGTCGGGCGACTGTTTACCAATGGTGTTCAATACTGCACAAGAGTTGGCATCAAAGCCCATATCAGAGTGGACATAACCAATATCTTGAACGGTTTGACGGGTGAGCTCTTCGATATCGACCCATGCCGAGGTCGTCACTTCCCCGCCTACCATTACCATGCCAGTTTTAACATAGGTTTCGCAGGCAACGCGTGCTTTGGGGTCTTGCTCAAGGATGGCATCCAAAACAGCATCAGAAATCTGATCTGCGATTTTATCAGGATGGCCTTCAGAGACGGACTCTGAGGTAAACAGGTGCTTCGCCATGTGACACTCTCATTGGTTATCAAGGAGATTGGCGATACGTAACAAAGGGCATCGCCGATCATCTCAGATGTTTTAACTTCTAGACGTCTATTTTATTCGTAATTGTGATAAACGCAAGTCAGTTGATGCATATGGGTGTGTCTTTAAGGTATAGCAAAATTGGCTGAGGCACGCTTACACCTCATGGCATGCTTGCTGCGGATTCAGTGAACACCAAGGTGAGGGAACCGCTTCTTGCAGCCAGTGCACCAGTGATTCGACACGCAGAGGAAGACGGCCAGCGCTGCAGTAAAGACGCAACGGAACCGGCGCTGAGGCCCATTGGGGCAAACACCGCGTGATTCTATCAGGATGATGGTGTTGATAGCCAGTGGCGCTCCAAATCGGCAGCAATCCAACGCCCTGCCCATCTGCGATGGCATCTAACTGAATCGCTATCATGTCGCAATTAAAGCGGCTAGGCATGGCGCTTAAGTGATAGGTGTTGTCTTGGTCATAGAGCGTCAATCCTTGCCGGCGAAGGGCAAATACATCGAGCCAAGGGTGTTCATCGAGCATGCTAGGGTGCGTAAACGGGCCATATTGGCTGACATAGTCTGGCGCAGCGTAAATACCATATTGCCAATGGCCGAGCTGATATGAGCGACAATTGACCGGCAGCATGATGTCTCCTGCCCAGATGATAAGATCGGCCGACTGAATACGTTGTGCGCTGACTTCACTCGTCAATGTGATGGATACTCGAGGGTGCTCAGCGAGAAAAGTACTGATCAATGGACCCGCCCAGCCGCGCATCATTCCGGGGTGACAAATCACTTCTATCGCCCCTTGAAGATGATTATTTAAATCTTGTATTGCCTCTTCGCTTTTTTCTGCTAACTCAAGAATTTGATGGCAGTATCGCGCAAATATCGCCCCCGCTTTTGTTAAGACCAGTCTATTGCCTTGTCTTTGCGTTAGAGGCTGGCCTAGGTCGGCTTCCAGTTGAGCCAAGCGACGACTCACCGTTGACTTGGGTTGGCCCAATGCCTTGGCGGCAGCGGTAAGGCTTTGATGATGGCACAAAGCCGCAAACGAACGGATCGAAGAAAAATCCTGCATAACTGTCCTTTTAACGCCAGTAAGACGTCACGTCGGCTGTCCAGAAGGAGAGAAATCATCTCGTTCTATAAATGGAACGAGATGTTCCCTTTATGGGGCTAGGCGTCTGTGCATCTATGTGAATAATTCTCAATGAGCAAATGATAATTATTATCATAAAATGGAGTTGATTAYGTCCAGTTGTCTTCGTCCCGTTGTGCTCGGGATGGTATTAGCCGGTATGCCTGTGAGTGCCATTCATGCGGCAGAAGCAGGCGATCAAAACACGGAAACCATGGTGATCACTGCCTCAGGGTTTGAACAAGCCACGGCAAAGGCGCCAGCGAGTATCAGTGTTATTAGCCGTGACCAACTTGAAGATCGTTATTATCGTGATGTCACGGACGCATTAAAGCGTATTCCTGGTGTCGTGGTTACAGGGGGCGGTGACACCAAGGATATTAGCATTCGTGGAATGGGCTCCAAGTATACCTTGATGCTGGTGGACGGAAAGCGTATGACGAGCCGAGAAACACGTCCGAATAGCGATGGCCCTGGTATTGAACAAGGCTGGTTGCCCCCCCTTCAAGCGATTGAGCGTATCGAGGTGATTCGGGGGCCGATGTCGACCTTGTATGGCTCTGATGCCATCGGTGGGGTGATAAATATTATTACTCGTCGTGAACAACATGAATGGCATGGCAACGTGCAATTAAGCACCTTACTTCAAGAAAAACGCGCATCAGGCGATGAACAAAGCGCCAATTTTTACCTTTCTGGCGCCTTAAGCGATAAGCTAGGGATGACGGTATCGGGTCAAAACGTTCAACGCCAAGAAGACGATATTCTCTCTGGTTACGAGGAGAAATCTTTACGTAGTCTTTCTACCTCGTTGACGTATGATGCCAGCGATTTTCAACAGTGGACCTTGGACTTGGGCGCGAGTTCGCAAGAGCGAAATGGCCACGTAGGCAAAACCGTTCCCACGGATGATAGCCAGTGTCGAGGCAACCAATGTGAAAACAGCAACAATGAATATCGACGGCAATCAATCGCCCTTGGGCATGAAGGGCATTGGACGTGGGGCTGGTCAGATTCGCACTTACAGTACGAGCAAAGCCGCAATAAAAGTCGTGAAATGACGATTAAGAACACCGAGTTTAAAACCCGTCTCATTCGTGATTTTGAAACACACACTTTGACGGTCGGTGGCTCAGTGAACAAAGCGAAGTTGGAGGACTTTACCTCTAATAAAGCGTCGAGCCAAACTGAGATTGACAATACACAAGCGGCTTTATTTGTCGAAGATGAGTGGCGTGTGATTGAGCCATTTAGTCTGACCCTCGGGTTACGTGTCGATCATGATGAAAACTACGACTACCACGCCAGCCCACGTGTGTACGGCGTGTATCAACTCAACAGCGACTGGGTGGTGAAAGGAGGCGTGGCAACCGGGTTCCGTTCACCGCAACTGCGCGAAATTGCCCCGAATTGGGCGCAAGTGAGTCGAGGGGGAAATATCTATGGCAACCCCGACCTGGAGCCCGAAACCTCTGTTAACTCAGAAGTCAGTATCAACTACCAAGGCGATTCGGGGATCAGTGGCTCGTTAACCGCATTCCATAATGACTTTGAAGATAAGATCACCCGAGTGACTTGCCCAACCTCGGTGTGTACAGATGGCCCTAATCAATTTGGCTCAGATCCAACCTATCGGATTAATGTTGACGAAGCGGTCACTCAAGGGGTTGAAGCGAGCCTATTCGTGCCAGTCACGGAGACGCTCGATGTGAGTGCCAGCTATACCTATACCGATTCAGAGCAAAAAACCGGTGATTATAAGGGGCAGCCTTTAACGCAAATTCCCCAGCAGCTCGCGTATGGTGAAGTCAATTGGCAAGCCACGGAAAGGCTGAATCCTTGGGTGAGTGTGACCTATCGTGGCGAAGAAATGGATCCTGTGACAGGTCCATCTTCTCGCAGCAATATAGAGCCAAGTTACACCTTGGTGGATGCTGGGATGAACTATCAGCTCAGCGATGCCATTGAACTGCAAGGCGCGGTTTATAACTTATTGGATAAAACCCGGGAGTATGAAGACTACGGTTATATCAGTGATGAACGTCGATATTGGTTAGGACTGAATGTTAGCTTCTAGTCATTGATAAAAGGCGTGTTGTTACTTCATAGACTGCCACACTCCTAACACTGCCACGCCCGTCTCGGACTATCACCAGGCGGGCGTTTTTTTCCGCATTTTACTCCCAGGTATCGTGAGAAGAGTCACACAACACGTGCGTCTTTTACGTGCTTGAGATACACTATGGGGCATCGTTAAACGAGCACCGATGGACATGGCATTAAGAGTCGCAATTAATGGATTTGGTCGTATAGGGCGCAGTGTATTGCGGGCCCTGTATGAAAGTGGCAAGCACGATCGCATTCAAGTGGTCGCGATTAATGAGCTCGCAGAGCCCGAGGCGATGGCGCATCTGCTGCAATATGACTCAAGCCATGGTCGGTTCGGCTGGCCGGTTTCCTATAACCAAGAACATTTGTTTGTCGCCACCGACAGCATTCGCCTGCTTCACTTACCTGAACTTCAGCTTTTACCTTGGCGTGACCTTGATGTTGATATTGTCTTGGACTGCACGGGCAAGTTTGGCACACGAGAAGACGGTGAGGCTCATATTACTGCAGGTGCTAAAAAAGTCTTGTTTTCACATCCCGCCAGCCAAGATGTTGACCGTACTGTTATTTACGGGGTCAACCATGATGCGTTAACCGCGGATGATCGTATTGTCTCTAATGGCTCATGCACCACCAATTGTATCGTCCCAGTGATCAAAGCCTTGGACGAACACTTTGGGATTGAGTCCGGCACTATCACTACCATTCACTCTTCAATGAATGACCAGCAGGTGATTGATGCGTATCACTCAGATCTGCGCCGAACGCGCACCGCAAGCCAATCGATCATCCCGGTGGATACCAAACTCCATGTTGGAATTGGTAGGATTTTTCCGAAATTTTCTGACAAATTTGAAGCGATCTCGGTGCGCGTACCGACGATAAACGTGACAGCGATGGATTTAAGTGTCACTGTACGTACTAAAGTGAAAGTTAATGACGTAAATCAAGCTCTGCAGACGGCATCTCGATGTACATTGGACGGTATACTGGATTATACCGAAGCGCCCTTGGTATCGATCGACTTTAACCACGACTCACACAGCGCCATTGTTGATGGATCGCAAACACGAGTCAGTGATCACCAGCTGATTAAAACGCTGGTTTGGTGCGATAACGAGTGGGGTTTTGCCAACCGAATGTTAGATACCACACTTGCCATGGCGTAATAGACGCAAGCGTGGGTGGGGTGTTGCCCTGATTAAATCAGTTTCAATTTGCAACCTTATAGCGAGGACCATATGTCTGTAATTAAGATGACCGACTTAGATCTTGCCGGAAAGCGTGTTTTTATCCGTGCTGATCTGAACGTGCCTGTAAAAGACGGTAAAGTGACCTCTGACGCACGTATTTTGGCATCACTGCCTACGATTAAGCACTGCTTAGAAGCCGGTGCAAAAGTCATGGTGACCTCTCACCTAGGTCGTCCTGAAGAAGGTCAGCCTGAAGATCAGTATTCACTGCAACCGGTAGTGAACTACCTTGATGATGCGCTGGATTGTAAGGTCAGCCTCGCTAAAGACTATCTAGACGGTCTTGAGCTTAATGCCGGTGAGCTGGTGGTGCTTGAGAACGTGCGCTTTAATAAAGGCGAAAAGAAGAACGACGAAGCGCTCTCTAAAAAGTATGCAGCGCTGTGTGATATCTTCGTGATGGATGCATTCGGCACCGCGCACCGTGCGCAAGCGTCAACCCATGGTGTGGGCACGCATGCGCCTGTAGCTTGCGCCGGTCCACTGCTGGCCAACGAGCTGGATGCGTTAGGCAAAGCGATGGACAACCCTGCTCGCCCAATGGTTGCCATTGTGGGTGGGTCAAAAGTGTCTACCAAACTGACGGTGCTGAAATCACTGTCAACCGTTGCTGACCAGCTGGTTGTGGGCGGTGGTATTGCGAACACCTTTATCGCAGCAGACGGTCACAATGTCGGTAAGTCGCTGTATGAGGCGGACTTAGTGGATACGGCGAAATCTTTAATGGAAGAGTGCCATATTCCTGTCGCTACCGACGTTGCGTGTGCGAAAGCGTTTGATGAAAACGCGGAAGCAGAGATCAAGCGCGTTGAAGATGTGCAAGACGACGACATGATTTTCGACCTTGGTCCTGAATCAACCCAGGCATTGGCAGACATTTTGAAAAATGCCAAAACCATTCTGTGGAATGGCCCTGTTGGCGTCTTTGAGTTTAAGAACTTTGAAGCGGGCACAGCAGGCATTTCAAAAGCGATCGCGGAGTCTGAAGGCTTCTCTGTTGCAGGTGGCGGCGATACCCTCGCGGCGATTGACAAGTTTGGCATCCAAGCTGACGTGTCTTACATCTCAACCGGTGGCGGCGCGTTCCTAGAGTTTGTTGAAGGCAAGCCTCTTCCAGCGGTAGAAATGCTGGAAGCACGCGCCAAAGACGCATAAACCAGATAATAAAACGGGAGGGACATCTCCCGTTTTTGCTTTCGTTTGACTACAATAGGCCGAGTCGTAAACGATTGCACCAGATTGATAAGGGTGCTTCAGGCATCTTTACTCAGTTCAGCAAAGACAACCCGAGTTAATAGGACAAGAGCCATGTCTAAAGTTTTTGATTTTGTAAAACCTGGCGTTATCTTTGGCGATGACGTTCAGAAAGTATTTGAAGTTGCCAAAGAGAACAAGTTTGCATTGCCTGCAGTCAACGTGGTTAACACTGACTCAATCAACGCAGTGATGGAAGCCGCGGCGAAAGTAAAAGCGCCAGTGGTTATTCAGTTCTCTAACGGTGGTGCGGGTTTCTTCCCGGGCAAAGGTCTGAAACTAGAAGGCCAAGAAGCGCAAATTAAAGGCGCTGTTGCCGGTGCGAAGTACGTTCACGCCATGGCTGAAGTCTACGGTGTGCCGGTGATCATGCACACTGACCACGCTGCGAAAAAACTACTGCCTTGGATTGATGGTCTACTTGACGCTGGCGAAGCCTTCTTCAAAGAGCACGGTAAACCGCTTTTCTCTTCTCACATGATTGACCTGTCTGAAGAGTCTCTAGAAGAGAACATGGAAATCTGTGCCGAATACCTAGCGCGCATGGACAAAATGGGCATGACGCTAGAAATCGAACTGGGTATCACTGGTGGTGAAGAAGACGGCGTGGACAACAGCGATGTTGATACGGCTGACCTTTACACCAAACCAGAAGAAGTGGCTTACGCGTACGAAAAACTGTCTGCTGTAAGCCCTCGTTTTACCATTGCCGCTTCATTCGGTAACGTTCACGGTGTTTATAAGCCAGGTAACGTGGTACTTAAGCCAGAAATTCTTCGTGAATCACAGGCTTACTGTTCAGAGAAATTTGGTCTGCCGACCAATGGTCTGAATTTCGTGTTCCATGGTGGTTCGGGTTCTTCAGAAGAGCAAATTCAAGAATCCATTGGTTACGGTGTGATCAAAATGAACATCGATACCGATACCCAGTGGGCTACATGGGATGGTATTCGTCAGTATTACCAAGACAACGAAGGCTACCTGCAAAGCCAAATCGGTAACCCGAAAGGTGATGATCAGCCTAACAAAAAATTCTATGACCCACGCGTTTGGCTACGTAAAGGTCAAGAGTCGATGGTTGCGCGCTTGGAGCAAGCTTTCAAAGACCTCAACGCGATTGACGTACTGTAAACGTCACAACAGTGTTGAATTAAAGCCCGCCGCTTGGCGGGTTTTTTTATATCTGCGTGATAGCGACACGTCTCATTGGGTAGACATTTTGCGTAATTGAGATAGACAGCGACCAGTAAAAGGCTGTTAACATAGGGTTACCGTTTATCCCAACTTGAAGAGGGAAAGTGAATGAGTGAGGAAAACACAGTGGTAGAGGGCGCTAAATGGGCCCAGACTTGGCTGATGGATAATCAAGATCTGTTGACGCAGTACGGGGTGAACATTATTTCCGCGCTACTGATCTTGGTGATTGGTAACCTTGTAGTTAAAGGTTTAGCTAACTCCATGGCGGGTGTCATGCGCAAGCGCAACATGGATAACGCGGTGGTGGAGTTTATCCATGGTTTGGTGCGTTACTTACTGTTTGTCATTGTTTTAATTGCAGCATTAAGCCGCGTGGGTGTGCAAACGGCGTCTGTGATTGCCATCTTAGGTGCCGCAGGTTTAGCCGTGGGTCTTGCCTTACAAGGCTCGTTGGCCAACTTTGCTGCCGGGGTATTGATTGTGATGTTCCGTCCGTTCAAATCGGGCGATTACGTCGAATTGGCCGGAGTCGCTGGCTCTGTTGAGTCCATTCAAGTGTTCTCTACGGTGCTCACGACCCCTGACAACAAAATGGTGGTGGTTCCTAACGGGTCCGTTATCAGTAGTCCAATCACTAACTATTCCAAGCACGCGACACGTCGCATTGACTTGACGATTGGCGTAGCGTACAGCGCGGATTTGAAGAAAACCAAAGCGGTGTTAACCAATATCGTCACTCAACACCCCTTGATTCTGAAAGACCCTGAGCCCAATGTGGCGGTGATGACGTTAGCCGACTCATCGGTCAATTTTGTGGTGCGCCCTTGGGTGAAAACAGAAGACTACTGGAGTGTTTACTTTGAGCTGTTGCCAACCATCAAAGAAGCACTGGACGAAAACGGTATTGAAATTCCGTTCCCGCAAATGAGTGTTCATTTCGAGCGCGGCGAGAGTCAAGCGTAACCTCACGGCGGGCGACCGTCATTATGGATGCGGCAGTTTGGCCGCATCCCTCTTTTTTAACCCGCCAGTAAACGTGCGTACAGGCCAAGTGCGAGCTTACCGGCCACGAATAACATCATACTCGCCATGAGTAGGTCGAGCAGTCGCCGGATAGAGGGCGTGGAGAGCCACGGCGACAAGCGCGCGGCCCCTGCTGATAAACCGTAAAACCAAAGGCACGATCCCATTAGGGCGCCGACAGTAAAGGCAACGCGTTCATCGAACGCAAATTGGCCACCAATTGCCCCTAACACTACCACGGTATCGAGATACACATGCGGATTGAGTAAGGTCACCGCCAAGGCACCAATGATCACCGCGCGACGGCCTCGACTCATGGTGGGTGTCGCCATTGACACGTCTTGGTTGTGCTGACGTGCGCTTTGGATAAACTGCCATGCATACACACTCAGAAAAGCGATCCCCGCGAGCGTAATGGTGTTGAGCAGAAGTGGGTAGCTTGCTAACAATGCCCCTCCGCCAAAAATACCACTTGAAATCAAAATAATATCGCAAATAAAGCAGATCGATGCTGTGGTCATATGGTGTTCACGGCTGATACCTTGGTTAATTACATAGGCATTCTGAGCGCCAATGGGAATAATCATGGTTAGGCTTAATCCTAAGCCCTGAAGTGCGACGAGAAAGCTGCTCACCCTGTTCTTCCTTCTTTTTACTGGTATAACCCTCACTTTAAGCAGGATTGCCTATTAAAGGAACTTAATTATATTTATGGTTAATTAATTTAACTAATGAGGCGCAAGGATGGATTATCGAGGAGTAGAAGCGTTAGATGCGGTGATCTCTTGGGGAAGTTTTGAACGCGCGGCGGCGGCCCTGTTCATTACTCAATCTGCGGTCTCTCAACGTATAAAGCAGTTAGAGCGGCAAATCGCCCAGCCTGTAATGGTGCGTGAGCAACCTCCGCGGCCAACGCCGATCGGTCAGCGTCTACTGGGTCTTTATCGACGCGTGCAACTGTTGGAGCAAGAAACCTTGCCTGAGCTGGCACCAGGTATTGATGGGTCAGTCTTGTCGGTCTCCATTGCCACCAACGCGGATAGTTTAGCGACTTGGCTACTTTCGGCCCTCGCGCCACTGACCGCCCATCAAGCGATTGACTTTAATTTATTGGTTGAAGATGAAAGCCGTACGCTCAATAAAATGCGCAGCGGTGAAGCGATTGCGGCGATCAGCACTGACTCCACGCCGATGCATGGCTGTGATTGTCGTTACTTGGGTACCATGGACTACAGTTGTGTGGCTACCCCAGCGTTTGCTCAGCGATACTTTTCTGATGGGATTGATAGAGAGGCGTTAATGGCGGCGCCGGCAGTGATTTTTGATGCACATGACGATATGCATGCGGATTTTCTAGCGGCTCATTATGCCATGCCCGCAGCGGGGTGGCGCCGACATATTGTCCGCTCTTCGGAGGCATTTGTGGCCATGGCATCGCAAAGTATGGCGTATTGTTTGATCCCACGGATTATGGTGTCAGCGCAGTTAGCGGACGGGCGCTTGGTGGATGTGATGCCGGGGAAAGTGGAGTCACGGCATTTGTACTGGCATTTTTGGGCGATGGAAAGTGGTGTGTTAGCGGCGATTACCCATGCTTGTCAGCAAGCGGCGAAACAAGCACTGGTTCAATATTGACACAAAATTGACGTTGATAGGGGAGCTTTTGGTGTTTTTTCGCGTCTGACCTAGCGTTACTTACTATCTATCGCTTGCCTTCTCAAAGGAGAGATTATGCAAAAATTGAAAGCAATGGTATGGCTGACGGGGGCCTTAGTGATGGCACCCGCCGCGATGGCCAATATTGATTTTCCTCACTTGGACATTACCGGTGTCGGGGAAGTGACCGCTGCGCCAGACATGGCGAGCATTGAAGTGGGCGTGGTCACTGAGCGTAAAACGGCGAAAGCTGCGAAAGCCGCATCCGACAAAGCGGTCACGGCGTTTATCAATCGGCTGTCGGCACAAGGGGTAAAGCGCGAACAAATCGAGAGTGCGCATATTCAGCTGTCACCGCGTTATCAACACGCCAAAGACAAAGCGCCTGAGCTGATTGGCTACCGTGCGGAACGCCACGTTACTGTGACACTCAATCAGCTCGATAAATTGAATGCGGTGCTAGATGGTGCCTTAGGCGAGGGGATCAACCGTATTCGCCATGTACAGCTCACCAGCAGTGAGCAGGCCACCTTGAAAGACAAGGCCCGAGAGGCGGCGGTACAAGACGCCAAAGAGAAAGCCGAGGCGCTCGCGAAAAGCCTGGATATGCGTGTTGATGGCGTCTGGCAAATTCGCTATCGATCCAGCAACCCACGTCCTGTGATGATGAATGCCGAACTGCGCAGCGGCAGCGCGGATGTCGCGGCGAGCTACCAAGATGCAACCATGCAGGTGCGTGATCAAGTCGATATTATTTTCCGCCTTGATGACTAGTAGCGTCGTTGGCCAACACGATCAAAAAAGGGCGCTGATGCGCCCTTTTTTACCATTGATTCGCTGTTTGAATCTTATGCCGTTGGATTGATAGGTTTGCCATCGGCATCGGTGGTTTCACTTTCTTGCTTGCCATTACGGCGCGCCAGACGTTGTTCCCAGTAATCGGCATTTTTGATGCCAAGCTTAACCGGATCAAAGGTGTAGGTTTCTACCCCTCTGGCCTGTTGCTCTTCATAATCTTTCAGCGCCTTAAGGGCTGGCTTAGACATAAAGAAGATGATGATGATGCCAACAATGTTTAACCATGCCATCAAACCCACACCGGCATCACCAAACGCCCATGCCAAGTTCGCACTCCGCACACAGCCGTAGAATACGGCGGACATCAGCACCACTTTCAGCGCAAACATCATACCTGGCACCTTGATAGTGCGACGCAGGTAAGCAATGTTGGTTTCGGCAATGTAGTAGTAGGCCAAAATGGTGGTAAAGGCGAAGAAGAAGAGTGCAAAGGCGATAAAGGGTTTACCTAAGCCAGGCATCGCCGCTTCAATCGCCAGCTGAGTAAACTCAGGGCTGTTTGCCGCAACCGAAGACGCCAAGTTTTGCACGATATAGGCTTCACCTGGACCATGGACGTTGTAAGCGCCGGTGATGATGATCATAAACGCGGTTGCCGAGCAAACCAGCAAGGTATCGATGTAAACCGAGAAGGATTGAACCAGGCCTTGCTGAGCCGGGTGATCCACGTTGGCAGCCGCCGCCGCGTGTGGCCCTGTCCCTTGACCCGCTTCGTTGGAGTAAACACCACGTTTTACCCCCCAACCAATGGCTGCACCCGCACCTGCCATCGGTGTGAAGGCATCGCCGATGATCATAGAAACCACGGCGGGAATTTCACTGATGTTCAATAGGATGATGACAAACGCAATAATGATGTACGCCAGTGCCATGAAAGGCACGACGATTTGCGTAAAGTGGGCAATACGTTTAACACCACCGAAAATGATGAATCCGAGCACGATAGAGATAAAGGCACCGGTAATCACTTTCGAGACTTCAAGCGCACCAAACATGGCGGTATCAACCATGGCGCCAGAGCCAAATGCGGTTTCAACGGCATTACCAATGGCGTTAGATTGCACGCCAGGTAGCATGACACCACATGCGAGTAAGGTCGCGAGAGCGAAGAGGATGGCATACCATTTTTGTCCCATCGCTTTTTCGATGTAGTAAGCTGGGCCACCACGGAACTCACCATTGTCTTCTTCTTTATAAATCTGTGCCAATGTTGACTCGGTATAGGCGGTTGCCGCACCGAGAAAAGCAACGACCCACATCCAGAAGACCGCACCTGGGCCACCAAAACCGATAGCGGCGGCGACGCCGGCAATATTACCCGTACCGACACGGCCGGAGAGTGAGACTGCTAAGGCTTGGAAAGAAGAAATCCCTTTGGTTGAGCTTTTCCCTGAAAAGAGGAGTCGCCACATTTCGGTGAAGTGACGGATTTGAACAAAGCGCGTCAGTATGGAATAGAACAGTCCCGCACCCAAACAGGTGTAAATCAGAACCGGGCTCCATATGATGCTATTTAAGAAATCGACAAACGATTGCATAGTGAGTTCCTTCTACTGTGTTTGCATCATGTTTTGTTGTTATCGCGATTAGCATCTTAAACTGATTTGCAGCGCAATTGTTAATATTTTGTGTCATTGCATTGCGCGATGTGTGAATCTGATCGTTTTGTGCTCAACAAAATGGACGTCGATAGCGAAAAAAAGGAGGCCTTTTCGGGCCTCCTTGAGTAATTCCTTATATATCAGCCAGTCAGTGAGGCTGATAGATGTCTAGTTCTATTTGCGTTTTTTGGGCTTTTTGACTTTGCTCGAGTTTTTAACGCTTTGCTTCTTTTTTTTCTTCTTATGCTCTGCTTTTTTATGTTTTGGCTTCAAGCTAGCAATGGTTCGCTCTTTAATCTCTTCATCCATATAGCGCATGATCCTATCCATCATTGGTTGATCATGGGCTTCGACCAGTGAAATGGCAGAGCCTTTTTTGCCCGCACGAGCCGTGCGACCAATACGGTGTAAATAGACGTCAGCCGTGCGTGGGAGATCATAGTTGATCACATGGGTGATATCTGGGACATCAATGCCGCGTGCCGCAACATCAGTGGCCAGCAGTACACTGACTTTTCCTTCACTAAACCGGTTGATCGCATTGTTACGCTTCGCTTGTTGCATTTCACCTTGGATCCAGGCGCAATCCAGTTGTTGTGACTGCATATAATCACGAAGCTCCGCCAAGCGCTCACGTGTTTTAATAAACACAATCGCTCGTTCAGCCTGTTCGCTGACAATCGCCTTTAATAAGGCGCGTTTATGGTCAAGATCATCGCAGCGATGGTACCACTGGGTGATTTTTTTACGCTCGCGGCGTGGTGGTGTGACATCAACCAACTCAGGGTTGTCCAACAAATTATCGGTAAAGCCTGCTACCCCGCGCCCTTCTAATGTGGCGGAGAAGAGCATGGTCTGACGGCGGCGCTGGCACTCATCAGAGAGTCGATTGACGGCATTCGCAAACCCCATATCCAGCATCCGGTCTGCCTCATCTAAGATCAGGCATTCAACGGCGCGACAATCGAACCGTTCGGCTTCAATGTACTCCATCAAACGGCCAGGCGTTGCCACCACAATATCCTGTGTTTTACCCAACTGCTCGGCGTGCTCTTGGTATGAAATGCCCCCGGTGATGGTGAAGATCTTAAGACTGGTATTTTTCGCTAATGCGCGCGCTTCATCAGCCACCTGAATGGCTAATTCACGCGTGGGGGTGAGAACCAGTACGCGTCCTGGCCCGGGTTTTTGCCGCGGGAAGTCGAGTAAGTGCTGCAACATGGGCAGCAAAAAAGCCGCCGTTTTGCCGGTTCCCGTTGGGGCGGAGGCAAGGATGTCTCGTCCATCCATACCGTGGGGGATAACCTCAGATTGGATCAGCGTAGGGCGCTGATAGCCCATATCGTCAAGTGCACTGAGCAGTTCTGGATCCAGCTCGAGTTCGGCAAAGCTTCGCACAGGTAATTCTCCAAGGATAGTTAAGCGCGGTATTATAGACGTAAATAGTGTAAATGGGCAGCGCGCCCAAGGCCAATGATAGCGAGACGCTGCTCGGTTTGGATTACGAGAGTTTGAGGTAAAACGCGCGTGTCAGATCCGCGAATGCCTGCGTATAAGCGCCATCTCTCTCGCGCACCACGATCGTATCAGATCTGACTGCGCCCGTCGTTGGCGAGAGTGTGAATAATAAGCGCGAAGGCGATTTATCCGGCGTCGGGCGCACGGATAGCTGCCGGCGTAAGAACAGGCCTTGTCCCTGAGCAGAATGAATAAACGCGTCTGCCTCTTTACTGGGCAAAATAAGATCGGCACACCCCGTCGGGGTAAGTAACCCTTGCAAGCACGCGATAAGTGCGGGATGGCTCAGGGTATTTGCATGCCTAGCGACCGCGCGCTGTTGATTGCTGGACGGGGCGCCACTGGTAAAGTATGGCGGATTACAAACAATGTGTTGCCATTGTTCCGTGCGCTCAAAAGCGTTGATATCAGCGTGGTGTACTTGGATTTGCCGAGCAAAGCATGAGTGTTTCACATTTAGCTCGGCGCAGCGAAACGCGGCCGTATCATACTCAACCGCGGTCAGCGACAAGGATGGAAAACGTTGTGCCAACATCAATGCCAATAAACCGGTTCCCGTTCCGATATCCAAGCTATTACTCGCCGTCCCAGGCTGAGACCACGCGCCCAGTAGTACACCATCCGTACTGACTTTCATGCCACAGTCACCGTGGTCGATAACAAATTGTTTAAAGCGAAACTGGCTCATTTGTCCTGCACTCTGGCAACTTAGCGGCATCAAGGGGTAGCATTTTTTGCTTTTGTGTAACCATGATGTTATCGAGTTTGTTTGTTAAAAAATACCACAGATAACATAATAGCTAGTTTATTGAGCTGATTGTTATTGCTAACGCAGAAGATCACAAGGTTTTTTGTCAATGCCTTTACTGTGGCTATGAACTTCTTCATTATTCTGCGTTCTGCCCATCGTCTGAAACAAAATATTATAATTGAGCGTTTCAGATGGGTGAAACATTATTGATTGCAAACACCCTCTTAAGCTGTAGGTATACATCGTGACTAAGCGTTTAAAATTAGTAGATATTTTAGCGTTAGGTTTTATGACCTTTGCCTTTTTCTTAGGCGCAGGAAATATAATCTTTCCCCCACAAGCTGGCATGTTGGCCGGTGATCACTTTACGGCTGCAATGATCGGATTTTTGATCACTGCCGTCGGTCTTCCTTTAATCGGTATCATTGCGGTTGCGGTGGCAGGCGGAGGCTGGAAGGGCCTAACGCGTGACTTACCCACAGGTGTTGCCACACTAATGGCCGTGCTGATTTTTATCATTATTGGCCCCGCCTTTGCTGCGCCTCGTGCCGGACTTGTCGCCTATGAGATTGGATTTAAACCCTTTTTATCAGCTCCTGGGCAGCTAGAACTGGGCGCTTTCTCTGTGGTCTTTTTTGCCGTCGCGATGTTTTTCTCTCTTTCTCAAGGCAAGCTGATTGATACCATCGGTAAATTCTTGACACCTTTGCTTTTCGCGGCGCTCGCGATTTTGGCTATCGCGGTGATTGTTAACCCACAAGGCGAAGTGGTGGCCGCGCAAGGTAACTATGTTGAAAACGCACTGACGACTGGCTTTTTGGAAGGTTACAACACCATGGATACCTTTGCGGCGTTAATGTTCGGCATGTTGATTGTCGATGTGATCCGTAAAAAAGGTATCGAAGACAACAAAGCGACCTGCATGTACCTGATTTATGCCGGTATTATTGCCGCCGCTGGACTGGCGTTTGTGTATGTGTCGCTGTTCTACTTGGGCTCAACGGCTAGTGCGGTGGCGCAGGGAACGCAAAATGGTGGCGAAATCATGGCCGCCTACGTGGATGCACTGTTTGGCCCGGTTGGGCAAATGATCCTGGCGGCGATTATCGGTTTAGCGTGTTTGACGACCGTGATTGGGTTGGTGAGTGCGTGTGCTGATTACTTTAGTTCGCTCACATCATGGACGTACCGTCGTTGGGTGGTTGTCGTGGCTACTGTCTGTGCGGTGGTGGCCAATGTGGGTCTCAAGCAGCTGATTGCGATTTCTGTCCCTGTGCTGTTTGCCCTTTATCCTGTCGCGATTGCGCTGATTGGTTTGACGTTTATTCGTCGCTGGTTGCCAAGTCCGGCTGTGGGTTATCGCCTTGTGTTGGGCGTGGCATTGCTCTTTAGCTTGCTCGATGCGGCAAAAGTCATGGGCGCTGACATGAGCGGCTTTAGCTTCCTACCGCTATTCGATGTCGGTATGGCCTGGCTGCTACCTACATTGGTGGCTATGGGCGTGGCAAAGTTTGTTGGATCACGGGCGAATGCGTTAGCAGACGCATCGTGATATCGACCGATGCATGATAGCGAACAAAAACCGCGCTGAGAGGCGCGGTTTTTTTGTCTCATTAATTGGCCAGCGCGAGCCGGGATAGGCTCAAAGTAAGGCTTGATACTCGAGTAGCACTTGCTCGCACCAGTTTTGAATCCGCTCGTCACTGAGTTCGTACTCGGAGTCTTCATCAAGGGCGAGACCGACAAATTGCTTGCCATCCTCGGTCACCGCTTTTGAGGCATCAAAACGATAACCTTCGGTGGACCAGTAACCAATAAACTGTGCGCCACAGCCTTGTAGTTGCTGGTGGAGCATGCCCATGGCATCCAAATACCATTCGGCGTATCCTTCTTGGTCGCCCAAGCCAAACAGGGCTATGACTTTGCCGTTTAGTTGGAGGCTATCAATGTCTTGCCAAACCGCTTCCCAATCTTCTTGTAGCTCACCAAAATCCCACGTTGAGATCCCAAGTAGCAGCAAGTCGTAATCTGCCATTTTGGCTAGCGGTGTTTCTTTGACATTATGTAGCTCGACCAAATCATCACCGATAAAGTCACGGATTTTCTCCGCGGCCATTTCGGTATAGCAGGTGGTAGAACCATAAAAAAGACCGATTTTCATAGCGCGACTCGTTTGTGTGTAATGGGCGCAGTTTACCTGCTCACCGGCAATATGATCCAGCAACTGACGGTGACATTTTGTATAATAGCCGCTGTCCGTTACCCAGATGATGGGCGGTTTTTTCGATTAATAACCAAGTGGGTTGAAGGTGACGAATAACATTGAACGCATCGAGCAGTTTTTGGATGCAATGTGGATGGAGCGTGGGCTTTCCGAAAACACGTTGAATTCGTATCGCACAGATTTATTGAAGCTGTGCCATTGGCTCGACACCCGCGCGTTGGTGGCGGTGAGCAAGCAAGACTTACAAGACTACCAATACTGGCTACATGAGCAGGGCTACCAGTCTAGCACTCGCAGCCGTATGGTGTCGGCGTTACGTCGCCTATTCCAATACTTGTATCGACAGAAGTTGCGTCCAGACGACCCCAGTGCCACCCTAATCAGTCCGAAGCAGCCCAAGCGGCTGCCGAAAGATCTGACGGAAGAGCAAATCGATGCACTATTAATGGCACCGAATACCGACGACCCCCTTGAGCTTAGAGATAAAGCCATGTTGGAGCTGTTATATGCGACGGGTTTGCGTGTGACAGAGCTTATCGGGCTGACGATGGAGAATGTGAGCTTGCGCCAAGGTGTGGTGCGGGTGTCCGGTAAAGGTGACAAAGAACGTTTGGTCCCGATGGGAGAGTCGGCCGTGGATTGGCTGGAGCACTATTTGGCGTATAGTCGCCCGGTATTGCTGGGTGAAACCAGTACCGATGTGTTTTTCCCAAGCAAACGCGCCCGTCAAATGACACGGCAAACCTTTTGGCATCGCATCAAGTACTATGCGCAACTGGCGGGGATTGAGACAGAGGATCTCTCGCCCCATGTTTTACGTCATGCGTTTGCGACCCACTTGCTCAATCATGGGGCCGATTTACGCGTGGTGCAGATGTTACTCGGACACAGTGACCTATCGACGACCCAAATCTATACCCATGTGGCGACTGAACGTTTAAAACAGCTGCATCAAATTCATCACCCACGCGGCTAATCGAGAACTGGTGACAACTTCATGATAGAAATAAAAAGACGTACGCCGTCGGTTACGCCGGCATTCAGCGATGCGATTCCGCCGTTACTGCAGCGTTTATACGCCAACCGCGGCTTACAAGCAGACAGCGAGCTCAATCGAAGTGTGGCTGGATTGCATCAATATCAAGCGTTAACGGGGATCGACACCGCAGTGAGCTTGCTGGCTGAGGCGCTAAAGGCTCATCAATCCATCTTGATTGTGGGTGACTTCGACGCCGATGGCGCGACATCGTCAGCACTCTCCGTCAAAGCCTTACGCATGATGGGCGCCACCCGCGTCGATTACTTGGTGCCAAACCGCTTTGACGATGGGTACGGCTTAAGCCCAGAGGTGGTCGATCAAGCCGCTGAGCGGGGAGCAGAGCTTATCATGACCGTGGACAACGGGGTGTCATCGCTGACGGGTGTGGCGCGCGCCAAAGCGTTAGGCATGCAAGTGGTGGTGACTGACCACCACCTCCCAGGAGAAACATTGCCCAATGCCGATGCCATGGTGAATCCTAACCTTGATGACTGTGGTTTTCCGTCGAAGGCACTTGCCGGTGTCGGGGTTGCTTTTTATTTGATGCTGGCGCTGCGCGCGCATTTACGTGACCAAGGGTGGTTTGAGCAGCAGGGACTGACCGTCCCTAACTTAGCCGACTTGCTGGATTTGGTGGCGCTGGGCACGGTCGCCGATGTGGTGGCCTTGGACAGTAACAACCGTATCCTGGTTCACCAGGGCTTACAGCGGATCCGCGCCGGGCGTTGCCGTCCAGGGATCCAAGCGTTGATCGAGGTTGCCAATCGCAACATGGCCACGCTTGTCGCTAGTGATTTCGGGTTTGCATTGGGGCCGAGGATTAATGCCGCGGGGCGTTTGGATGACATGGCATTTGGGGTTGAGTTGTTGCTATGCGACAACATTCATGCTGCCAGACGCATGGCGTCTGAGTTGGATGCGCTCAATCAAACCCGCAAAGACATTGAGCAAGGAATGAAGCAAGAAGCCGTGGCTTGGTGTGAGCGCTTGATTGCCGAGCAGTCTGAGCGTGAGTTGCCGGTGGGGCTGGCACTTTTTCAGCGAGATTGGCACCAGGGAGTGATAGGGATCCTCGCCTCGCGCTTAAAAGATCAATTTCACCGCCCTGTGATTGCGTTTGCCGATGGTGGTGATGGACTGATAAAAGGCTCAGCGCGTTCGATTCCTGGTTTGCATATGCGCGATACATTGGAGCGGATTGATACCTTAAACCCTGGATTAATTAAAAAGTTTGGCGGCCATGCCATGGCGGCCGGATTGACCATCGACGAAGCACAGTTTGATACGTTCGCCAAGCAGTTTGATAGCCAAGTACGTGAGCAGATCAGTGAGGACGACTTAAAAGGTGTCTTGTTAAGTGATGGTCCCTTACAAAGTCACGAACTGGGGTTAGAGACAGCAGAAATCATTCAAGCAGGCGGCCCTTGGGGGCAAGGCTTCCCAGAGCCGCAGTTCGATGGCATTTTTAAGGTGCTGCAGCAAAAACTGGTGGGCGGAAAACACTTAAAATTGATGGTCGAGCCCGAGGGCGGTGGCACCATGATTGACGCCATTGCCTTTAATGTTGATTTGCGTCGCTGGCCGGATCCCAGCACCAAGACGCTACGGCTCGTTTACCGCCTCGATATCAATGAGTTTCGCGGAAACCGTAGCGCTCAGTTGATCATCTCTCACCTTGAAGCCGCTTAAATGTGCGGCTTTTTCCATCACGCCCTGTTTATTGGCGCGACAATTCGCTAAAATTCGGCGGTTAAATTTCCGCTAACAATGAAGATGCTTGACCATGTTTGAGATTAATCCAATCAAAAATCGCCTCGCCGATATCGCCGAACGTACCGATGTCCTTCGGGGGTATCTTTGACTATGATGCCAAGAAAGAGCGTCTAGAAGAAGTTAATGCCGAGTTAGAACAACCGGACGTGTGGAATGAGCCACAACGTGCGCAAGCGCTAGGGAAAGAGCGCGCCTCACTAGAAGCGGTGGTGGAAACCATTGATCAACTGACTCAAGGCGGCGAAGACGTCAACGAACTGTTGATGCTTGCGGTCGAAGAAGACGATCAAGAAACCTTCGACGAAGTGGAACCTGAGCTGGTGGAGCTTGAAGCCAAGCTAACCAAGCTAGAATTCCGCCGTATGTTTTCTGGTGAGCACGATGCGTCTGATTGCTATATTGACCTGCAAGCTGGGTCAGGCGGTACCGAAGCGCAAGATTGGACCAACATGATGCTCCGCATGTACTTGCGCTGGGCGGATGCGAAAGGTTTTAAAGCCGATGTGATTGAAGTCTCTGAAGGGGATGTGGCTGGATTAAAGTCTGCCACAGTACGCATCACCGGTGAATACGCCTACGGCTGGTTACGTACTGAAACGGGCGTTCATCGTCTTGTGCGTAAATCGCCTTTCGACTCGGGGGGCCGTCGCCATACCTCGTTTGCCTCGGCGTTTGTGTATCCGGAAATCGATGACAACATTGAGATCGATATTAATCCATCAGATTTGCGGATTGATGTGTACCGTGCCTCTGGCGCGGGTGGGCAGCACGTTAACACCACCGAGTCAGCGGTTCGGATCACCCACGTGCCGACCAACACTGTGGTGCAGTGCCAAAACGATCGTTCACAGCATAAAAACAAAGATCAAGCGATGAAACAGCTGCGTGCGAAGTTGTTTGAGCTTGAGCTACAAAAGCAAAACGCGGAAAAACAAGCCAACGAAGACGCCAAATCAGATATCGGTTGGGGCAGTCAGATCCGCTCCTACGTATTAGATGATTCGCGCATCAAAGACTTGCGTACCGGTATTGAAAACCGCAACACGCAGGCCGTTCTCGACGGCGACTTGGACAAATTTATTGAAGCCAGCCTCAAATCTGGCCTGTAATGACGAATTAATGTAAAGGGTTTTCTATGACTGACCAGTTACCAGATGAAAATAAGCTGATTGCCGAGCGTCGCGCCAAGCTCACTCACATTCGTGAAAACTGCAAGGCAAACGGCCATCCTAATGATTTCCGTCGTGAGCATCTAGCGGCTGACTTGCAAGCTGAATTTGGCGAGAAAGAAAAAGCGGAACTTGAAACACTTGACCATAAAGTGACCATCGCGGGCCGCATCATGGCTAAACGTGGCCCATTTATGGTGGTGCAAGATGTTTCGGGCCGTATTCAAGCCTATGCGTCAAAAGACGTGCAAAAGGCGTTGAAAGCCGAGTACCAAGGTTTAGATATCGGTGACATCATTGGTGTGCACGGTGCGCTACATAAATCTGGAAAAGGCGATCTGTATGTCAACATGGAGCGCTACCAGCTGCTGACGAAAGCCCTACGTCCGCTACCGGAAAAATTTCATGGGCTGGCCGACCAAGAGCTGCGCTATCGTCAGCGTTATGTCGATCTGATTGTCAACGAAGAGTCGCGTCACGCCTTCCAGGTACGCTCTAATGTGGTCACCGCCATCCGTAATTACATGGTGGAAAAACACTTTATGGAAGTGGAAACGCCGATGATGCACGTCATCCCAGGCGGTGCGACCGCGCGTCCGTTTACCACCCACCATAATGCGCTTGATATCGACATGTACTTACGTGTGGCGCCAGAGCTTTACTTAAAGCGTTTGGTTGTCGGCGGCTTTGAGCGTGTGTTTGAAGTGAACCGTAACTTCCGTAATGAAGGGCTCTCACCGCGTCATAATCCAGAATTCACGATGATGGAATTCTATATGGCGTATGCCGATTACAATGATCTGATGGATCTTACGGAAGACATGCTCTCTCGCGTCGCGCTGGACGTGATGGGGCAGTCTGTGTTGCCTTATGGTGAGCATGAAATTAATTTCGCGGGGCCTTATCCGCGAATGACCATGCTCGATGCTATCAAGCAATATAACCCTGATCATGCTGATATTCAGGCGCTGACGTATGAGACGGTACAAGATCGTGACCACCTTGCCTCGATAGCGAAATCACTCAAGATCAGTGTTGAGTCATTCTGGACGACTGGGCAGTTGCTGGAAGAGATCTTTGGTGAGACGGCTGAACCACAGTTGATTCAGCCAACCTTTATCACCGAATATCCGGCCGATATTTCACCGCTGGCGCGTCGCAATGATGATAACCCGTTTGTGACCGACCGTTTTGAATTCTTCGTCGGTGGGCGTGAAGTGGCAAATGGCTTCTCGGAGCTTAACGACGCAGAAGACCAAGATGAACGTTTCAAAGCTCAGGTCGATGCGAAAGATGCCGGTGATGATGAGGCTATGTACTACGATGCGGATTATATCAACGCACTCGAGCATGGTTTGCCACCGACGGCGGGACAAGGAATTGGTATTGACCGATTGGTGATGTTATTCACCAACACGCATACAATTCGCGATGTGATTTTGTTCCCAGCCATGCGCCCACAGCAAGGCAGTTAACACTGGACAGACCACAGAACAAGCGGCTCATTGAGCCGCTTTTTTTGCGCCTTGCGTCATTGTCTTTTCATAAACCTGCGATATTTTATCTGGCTTTTTCAGATATTTGGCTACAATTATCCGTATTACAACCCATCGTATGTCTCTTTATTGAGACAGATTAGAACTTGCCCTTCTTTATAATAGGGGCTTGATTCGCTGGCAAAAAAGACAGACTGGATGTAAGGCAGGTGTTATGGGATTCGATTCGGGGAATGACAAAACCTTGAGCTCACTCGTCGTTGTTGGCGGGACATATGAGCCTTGGTTAGCGACCCTTGAGCAAGCCGGTTGGCATTGTCATCGCTGTTATGATTTGCGAGCTGCACAGTCATTGCTACAAGATATCGGCCCCTGTATAGGTATTGTCGATTTAAGTCATGATGACTTCAGCCTCAATGGGGTGGCGTCACTGGTTAATCGCAACAAACAGGTGCGCTGGTTAGCCTTAGTAAGAGAAAACCAACTTAATAACGAAGCGATCTGCCAGTTTATTGTCAGCTTTTGTATTGATTACTTCACCTCGCCTGTCCCTAACTCGCAATTGATGAGTACCATTGGTCACCAATTGGGCATGTTGCGCCTTGAGCGACAAGTATGGCCGCAACTTGGCGATCATAGCGATATGGGTTTGGAAGGCGCCAGCCCCGCGATGAAAAAGTTGCGTGACCAGGTCAGGCGTGTTGCGCCAACCGACGTGTCTGTATTGATAGCCGGTGAGAGCGGCACAGGTAAGGAGTTGGTGGCGCAAGCGGTTCATCATGCATCAACCCGTGCGAAGGCGCGATTTGAGTCGATTAAATGCTCAGCGCTTGCGGATGAACAAATGCAGCAGGCGTTATTGGGAGACGAGCACTCGCATGGCAAAATTCGTCAATGCCATAAAGGTACTCTCTTTTTTGATGAGATTGGTGATCTGCCGCTGCATCTACAAGGGCACTTATTGCACTTATTGCAAGAGGGCACCTTGGATATCAGTCATGATAAATATGAGCATGACCTGGATGTGCGTGTGATTGCCTCGACCCACATGGATTTGGAAAAACGCGTGGCTGAGGGGCTTTTTCGTGAGGATCTGTATTACCGGTTAAACGTACTGCGCATTAATATGCCTTCATTAAAAGACCGTCAGCCAGATGTGCCTGATTTGGCAGAATATTTTTTGCTTAAGTTTGCACGTCAATACAACACACAGGCGAGGACCTTTTCCGATGAGGCCAAGCGTGTGTTAAGCAGTTACTCGTGGCCGGGTAATGTGCGCGAGCTCATTAATCAGGTGAAACGGGCAGTATTGTTGGCCGATCATCTGGTGATTGAAGCGGAGCACTTAGATCTGCCCCGTCAGGGGGATTATAAACAAAGCTTACGTAAAATCCGTGAAGAGTCTGAACGAGACGCGCTGATCGCCGTCCTTGAAGAAAATAAGGGACAAGTATCGGCCGCGGCCAAAGAGCTCGGTGTGTCACGTGCGACCATGTATCGGCTATTGAACAAACACAACTTGATCCCCTCGCCGCGTACCTTCCGTCAGTAAATCTTTGTACGAGTGACGCTCAGGGCTGGCAGACTCAGCCCTGCTGGGATTGCGTATTTGGGATCGGAAACAGATAGTCGTACAGCCAGTTATAAACAAACGCATATACCAGATAAAATACCACGAGCCCAATATCCATACTGAGTGCTTGCCAAAAGCTCATCGACAGCCACCACATGATAAAGGGGATGGTTGCGACCAGCAGACCGGCTTCAAAGATCACCGCATGCAGCAGACGCAGCGGTAAGGTTTTGAGCACTGAGCCCCGCCAAGCCAGCATCGCTTTATCAAAGCCAATGTTGTAGACATAATTCCAAAGGGTGGCAAGCACAGAAAAAATCGCCCCCATGATCCCAAGATGACCGATGCCTGCGCCAAGGATCCAATTGAGCCCTAACACCACTAAGATCAAGCCCGTTAATTCAAAACCGATAGCATGGCGCCATCTATCTGCTTTTGTTCTCATCAGATATTCCGTCGAAGTAAGGTAACCCGGTCAGACTACACCTCATACTCAACAACGCAACCGAGACGTCTCTAGGAAATGGATCATTGTGGTGTTTGGCGGTGAGCGATGAATTCAAAGCTGTACTGGTATAAGCGAAAGTAGTTCACTGTATATTCAAACGGTGTCCCGTCGACAAGCTCGCTGACTGATTCGACCCGCAATATGGGTGAATTTTCACGGGTGTTGAGGAGGGCGGCGAGTGAGGTTGACGTGCTATCTGGCCAGACACATTGGCGACTTTTCGCGATCTGCATCCCCTTATGTCGCTCGATATAGTCGTACTTTGATGTTTGCATCACTTCGATACTGAGATCGGTAAACATGGCCACTGGCAGGTACGTGCACTCAAGGATTTCTGGCTCGCCATCAATCAAACGAAGACGTTGTATTTCATAAATCAACGTCCCTTCCTCCACGTTTAACTTGCTGGCAATGGTGTGGCTGCAAGGTGACGTTTCAAATGCGATCACTTTTGAGCTGGGTGTTTTGCCTTGCGCTGAGACTTCTTCGATAAAGCCCATCAGTTGAAAGGCGTTGTGCTGTGCTTTAGGTGCTTTTACATAACTGCCGCTACCTCGGACACGGTAGAGGAGATCATTATCAACCAACACCTTCATCGCCTTACGTATCGTGACGCGGCTGACGTCATAGGTAGCCTGTAGCGTGGCCTCAGTCGGCATCATCGCGCCTGGTGTCAGGGTGCCATCTTTAATCTGCTCAGTGAGTAAATCGGCTATTTGCATGTAGCGAGGTTTCAACATGTCGGCTCCTTTTGGCTGCATTCCCCATCATAACAAACTGTGATCGACAATACATTTGAAGTACATAAATAGATTTTCATTGTGCCTTCGATCAATAAACGCCCTTTTGTGTATTCTTAAAGTATTATTCATGCAATACATTAAAGATACATATTAAGAGGAGACACGATGATGAAACCACAAAAGCTCACTATCGTCGGGGGTGGAAGCACCTATACATTGGGGATGATCAATAGCTTGATTGCTGAAAAAGAAGCATTTCCGCTAAGCAAAATCACCTTCTATGACATTGATGAACAAAGACAAGCCTCAAATGCCAAAGCGACGGAGATTTTGCTGCGCGAGGCCTATCCCGAGGTCGAGGAGTTCGTTTATACCACGGATAAAGAAACCGCATTTTCAGATGCCGATTTCTTCTTTATTCAGATCCGCACGGGTGGGTTACCGATGCGTGAGCGTGATGAGCAGATTCCACTCTCTTATGGCTGTGTCGGTCAAGAAACCTGTGGCGCGGGGGGCATGGCGTATGGACTACGCTCGATAGGAGACATGATCACTCTCGTGAATGACATCCGTCACTTTGCTCCGGATGCTTGGATTTTAAACTATACCAATCCCGCAGCCATTGTCGCTGAAGCCTTACAGCGAGAGTTTCCTCATGACAACCGCATTCTAAACATCTGCGACATGCCCGCTGCCATTATGGTCAGTTATGCGCAATTACTCGGCTGCGAAATCTGGGACTTGGTGCCGGAATACTTTGGGCTGAATCACTTTGGATGGTTTACCAAGGTACGAAACCGAGAAGGTGTCGACCTGACCGATGAGATTAAACGCATCATTTTGGAAGAGGGGATCAGTGCCGTTGATCCAGAAATTGCTGATGACCCTTCATGGCAAGCAACGTTCAAGAACATGCAAACCATGCTAAAAGACAATCCGCAGTATTTACCCAATACTTACCTGCAATACTACTTATATCCAGAAAAAATGGTGGAAAAAGAAGATATTGCTAATACGCGTGCGCGCCAAGTGATCAATGGGCGAGAAAAGCGAGTGTTTAGCCTGAATGAGCGCATCATTGCCGCGGGCACTACCGCTAATGAGCACCTACACGCAGACATTCATGGGCGCTATATGGTTCGTGTGGCGGCCTCTTTGGCATATAACCGTGGCGAGACGTATCTGGTTATCGTGCCAAACGATGGCGCGATTCCAAATATTCAGAATGATGCCATGGTTGAAGTCCCGGCAGCGTTAACCAATGACGGCCCGAAACGTTTTGCCGTTGGCACCATCCCTACGTTCCAAAAAGCACTGATAGAAGGCCAACTCGGCTACGAAAAGCTGGTCGTTGATGCGTGGTTTAGCGGGGATCGACAAACACTGGTCAACGCGCTCACGCTTAATCGCACCGTCGTGGATGTGCCAAAAGCGCAACAAATCGTCGATGAGCTTTTACGCGTTAATGCGGACTATCTACCTCAATTTCAACAATAATAGTATGCCCCAGACACTATCTGGGGCCAACATCTGGGAGCGATCATCATGAAAGATATGATCCAGCGCTTTGGCGCAGCAATGTTTGTCCCTGTGCTCCTCTTTCCTGCGGCCGGTATGTTATTGGGCTTATCGGTGATGCTGCTTAACCAAGATCTTTTTCCTTGGGCAGTGGAAGGCAGTGCATGGGTAAAAGTGTCAACGATCCTACTCCAAGCCTCGTTGGCGGTGTTTAAAAATATGGCGTTAGTGTTTGCGGTCGGGTTACCGATAGCACTAGCAAAATCTGCATCCGGGCGCGCAGTGCTTGCCACACTGGTGTCATACATCACCTTTAATTATGTGATTGGTGGCATTTTACAGTTTTGGGGACCTGAGCTTGGGGTGAACTATGTGGAGGGTGAGCGTGGGCTTACTGATGTGGGCGGTATACTTACTTTGGATACTAACCTATTGGGCGCCATCGTAATTGCTAGCCTCTCCGTTTGGGTTCACAACCGTTTCTTCGACAAAAAACTGCCAAACTGGGCGGCGGTATTTGGTGGCACACCTTTGGTGGTTATTGTGAGTTTTCCGATTATGGTACTCATGGCGATCATCACCTGTTTTACCTGGCCAAGTATTCAGCACGGCATTAATAATCTACAAACCTTTTTAGTCGGTGCGGGGTCATTCGGGGTGTGGATGTTCACCTTCCTTGAGCGGATTATGATCCCAACGGGGCTGCATCACTTTGTCTATGGCCCCGTATTCTATGGACCTGTAGCGGTGGATGGCGGCACAGTGGCCCATTGGATTCAAAATATCCAAAACTTTGCCAGCAACCCTGCGCCTTTAACCGAGCAGTTCCCACAAGGTGGCTTGATGTTGACTGGGATGGGGAAAGTCTTTGGCTGTACGGGGATTGCCATGGCCCTTTACGCAACCGCAAAACCAGAAAACAAGAAGATGGTGCTCGGTTTAGTACTCGGTGCGGCATTGACGGCCATTCTTACGGGGATCACTGAGCCGATTGAGTTTACCTTCCTGTTCATCGCGCCGGCATTGTTTGCACTCCACGCGGTACTGGCAGCTACCATGGCAACCATTGCCTATTGGTTTGGTGTCTCAGGTAACTTTCAAACCGGACTTATCGACTTTATTTTTCAAAATTGGCTACCACTAGGCAGCTTGCATGGCACCACATATATTGCACAAGTGCTTATCGGTCTGAGTTTTACCGCCATCTACTTTGTGGTATTCCGCGCGTTGATTTTGAAGTTTGATATTCCCACCCCTGGTCGAGGCAGCGCAGAGGCGAAGCTTTATACCAAAGCCGACTATAAGGGCGCGCAACAGAGTGATTCATCGAGCGGTGTGATTGACGGCGGACAAGCGAGCGCGTTTATTGAAGGGTTAGGTGGTAAAGACAACATAGCCCTGCTCACCAATTGTGCCACGCGGTTACGTATCAAGGTACATGAGCCTGAAAAAGTAGCGGAAACGCAATATTTCCAGGAGCATGGTGCAGTAAACATGGTGCGTAATGGTGATAGTTTCCAAATTATTGTCGGCTTAACCGTACCACAAGTCCGCGAAGAAATGACGCAACTAACACGGGCTTAAAGACTTTGTTGATTGTTCAGCACTCGAGGCGTCATTGATAAGCAATCATCAACACACATAGCATGATTAGACACATAGCATGATTAGCGGGCGGCTAAACGTAGGGTCGCTCGCGCCATTCCCCTTCCTCTTGTGACGCCTCGATAATAGCGCATCAGTACCGGTCATAAAGGCATCTAATATCACGTCGATAGCACAACTGATTGAGTTTTATCGATGATTAGCGGACTGGTTAGCACAATCCCCCATGTCTTTATTGCTAGACAGAGTGTTGCGCTTTATTTGAACAATATTTATAT
>NZ_MUFA01000025.1:0-42827 GCF_001995955.1 Salinivibrio sp. PR6
ATTCGGCCTTTTACTGACTCACGTCATGGCCCTGATGACATTGCGCGGTTGCAGTGCCTAATTCGTTAGAAGGCATCAAGGTGCCCGCCGCATTAACAGGCTCTCTGCAAATGGTCTTCACCGATACTCATCAACTTGCGTGTGCAATGACCCGGTTGGTGTATTTCTCCTTACGACAGCGACGAGTTAGGCCGCGTAGTCTTGATAATCCGTTTGATGGTGCAATAACGCCCACACAATGCGTGCATTTTTGGCTGCGAGAGCGACAATGGCGCGATTCATGCCACGTCGCTCAAGGACATTTCACCCCCAAACACTGAGCCTATCTTGCTTATCGCCTAGGTTCGTGATGACGGCTCTCGCGCCATGCACTAAGAGTGTTCTGAGATATTTATCTCCTCGTTTACTAATACGACCTAATCGAGGCTTTCCTCCGGTTGAGTACTGTTTGGGCACTAATCCAAGCCAAGCAGCAAAATCTCTACCGGAATCAAACTGTTCGCCTTTTCCTATAGTGGCGATAATCGCCGTTGCTGTTTGTGGGCCAATGCCGCGAACATTAAGAATACGCTGGGCATTAGGACTGGCCTTGGTAACCATATCGAAACACTGCTCGGTATCGTCGATACGCTGATTAAGTGTTTGTAGGTGGTCAAAACAATCTGCCACGACAGCACGAGCAATATCAGGCAGGCCATTCTCTGCTGCCTCGAGAATGAGTGGTACTTCTCTGTGAATGGCGGCTCGTCCCGTTGGAATAATAATGCCGAACTCTGCCAGTAATGCACGAATACGATTAATGAGGGCGGTACGTTCATTGACCCAATGCTCACGTACACGATGAGTCGCGAGAATCGCTTGGCGTTCGGGTGACTTAACAGGAATGAACCGGCTGTTTGGACGCTGAACAGCGTCACAAATGGCAACGGCATCGTTCAGGTCATTTTTTCCTTTTGTGCGATAAGGACCGACGTACTTTGCGGCCATGATACGGGTATCGTGACCGAGCTTGTTGAATTCTCTGGCCCAATAATGTGCCCCACTACAGGCCTCAATACCTATGCACATCGTAGGCATATTTGCTAATTTAGCCAGTAGTTTAGCGCGTGAAACAGATTTATGGAGAATGACTTTTCCGTGGTCATCCACCGCGTGAAGAGAAAAGTGGTGCTTGGCGAGATCAACGCCACAAAAGAATTGAGTAGACATGGTTACCTCCGGTATTAAAGGCCGCACCTAAGTGTGGCAGATCTTCAAGAGGGGGAAATCCATGTCATTCGTTAGAGTGCCGAGTTCAACATAGGAATATAGTTTATGGATAAACACATCGTTGTTTTAGGCGGTGGTGGTTGGATGATGGGAGAAAAACACAGCAAATTAGACCGTTATGCACTTGATCTTACGGGCAAGCGTGAACCAAAAGTTTGCTATCTTTCTACAGCAACTGGTGACGCAGAAGAAGCTATTCAACGTTTTTACGATTCAGGTCTTAGTTGTAATTTGACCCATTTTCCATTGTTCAAACCAGACTCCAATTGGCGCACAAAGCTGCAAGAGCAAGACGTTATATATGTTGGGGGCGGTAATACCCGTTCAATGTTAGCTATCTGGCGAGAGTGGGGCATAGATACAATACTCAAAGAATGCTACGAAAATGGTGTGGTATTGTGCGGTATGAGTGCAGGGGCTATATGTTGGTTTGGCTTAGGCATTACCGACAGCAATCCCGAAGAATATACAGTTATTGACGGCTTGGGTTTCGTGCGTGGTCTAGCCTCAGCTCATTTTAATGGCAGTGATGAAAAGGCTGACTTATTTTCTGATTTTTCTCAAAATAACAGTAGTGTACCGTGCTATGGTATTAGCGATTATGCCGCCCTGCACTTTGTTAATGGTCAATTATATCAGACGGTTACTAGTAAATTTGATGCAAAAGTAACGTTCGAAAATGCACTCTAACACATATGAGCCCTTCTCCGGTCAATAGGCAATAGCATTTTTTGGCTGCGCCAGCAGCCAATGCTCTCGAACAACAAAGTCGTCTACTTCGCTCTGTCATTTTCCGCCATTAAGTCATTGCTTACGGCAAACACATATAGAAGGTCTCTTACTGCGGTCTCACCGCTGCCTGCCAATCATGTGACAGTTGCTTCCCGTTCCCTCGCAGGAGCGTGGGAACGAGTTATAGAGAATGACTTTTCCGTGGTCATCCACCGCGTGAAGAGAAAAGTGGTGCTTGGCGAGATCAACGCCACAAAAGAATTGAGCAGACATGGTTACCTCCGGTATTAAAGGCCGCACCTAAGTGTGGCAGATCTTCAAGAGGGGGAATCCATGTCATTCGTTAGTTGCTAAAGGAGAAATATGGAAGAATTATCAGGTGGGCGAGAGTCTGCAATTTATCGTGATGGTGAAATTATTTATCGACCATTACAGTTATGGAGCCCAACAATTCATAAACTGTTAACGCATTTACAAAGCTCAGGCTTAACAGAGTCGCCTATATTTCTTGGCATTGAAGGGAAACAAGAAAAATTAAGTTTCGTTGTTGGTGATACTTATAATTATCCATTAGTTGGTGCTATTGCAACGTCAGAAGCTTTGAGATCAGCAGCTAAATTGCTTAGAAAAATTCATGACTCAACAGCATCGTTTGTCAGTAATAACGACATCGTAAATTTACCGTGGATGCTCGACCCACGAGAGCCATTCGAAGTTATATGTCATGGTGATTTCACGCCGTACAATGTAGCACTTTCAGGAAATTCAGTAGTTGGTGTGTTTGATTTTGACACAGCACATCCCGCTTCAAGAGTGTGGGACTTAGCTTATTCAATATATTGTTGGGCACCTTTTAAAACGGACAGCATTGATGGCCTTGGCACAATGGAAGAACAACTTTTAAGGGCAAGGTTATTCTGCGATAGCTACGATGCTACATATAGTCAAAGAGAGCAGCTTGCGGATGCAATAGTTCGGCGATTAAATGCCCTTGTGAACTTTATGCGAAAAGAAGCAGATAGTGGCGACGAGCAATTTGCGATAAACATTGAGGAAGGGCATCTACAATCTTACCTTAATGACATAGATTACATCGAAACTAACAAGCACAAAATTCAGCGCGCGCTGTGCAACTAACAACGCTTCAAGAGGGGGAATTGGACTTGATCCGTTTTACTGGACACGCATCAGACGATCTGAGGAGGTCAGTATGCCAGTCTATAATACGGGTAAAAAGACAGCGCAATATTCACTAGACTTCAAACTGAAAGCGGTTGAATGGAGCTATGAGACGCATCGAACAGTGAAGTCGGTTGCAGAGGCGCTTGATATCCATCCATTCATGCTATCGAAATGGCGTAAAGCGTATCGAGATGGAGAGTTTGGTATGGTCAAGTCCCAAAAGAATAAAGTGAAGCCAGACAAGGCGAAGGATGAGTTATCGGCACTCAAGAGACGGATCACGGAGCTTGAAGAGAAAAGTGGTGCTTGGCGAGATTAACGGCACAAAAGAATTGAGCCGACATGGTTACCTCCGTTATTAAAAGCCGCACCTCAGTGTGGCAGATTTTCAAGAGGGAAAATCTATGTCATTCGTTAGGCAATGATGTCATTCTGGATTGGATGTGTAATTAAATGAAAAATTATTTTGAGAGCCCGTTTAAGGGAAAACCTCTGATAGAACAAGTTAAGAACCCCAATATTAAGGTAGGCCGTTATAGCTATTATTCAGGCTATTATCATGGACACTCATTTGATGATTGCGCTCGATTCCTCCTGCCTGATCGTGATGACGTCGATAAATTGATAATTGGAAGCTTTTGCTCTATCGGATCGGGAGCCTCCTTTATCATGGCTGGCAATCAAGGCCACCGATATGATTGGGTGACGTCATTCCCTTTTTTCTATATGAATGAGGAGCCGGCATTTTCGGAGTCAGTTGATGCTTTCCAAAAGGCAGGTGATACCGTCATAGGGAGTGACGTGTGGATTGGGTCCGAGGCAATGATTATGCCTGGTGTAAAGGTTGGCCATGGAGCGGTAATTGGTAGTCGGGCTTTGGTTACCAAAGATGTAGAACCATACACAATTGTTGGTGGCAACCCCGCAAAAGCAATAAGGAAGCGCTTTTCAGAACAGGAAATTACAATGCTACTAGATATGAAGTGGTGGGATTGGCCGTTGGAGAAAATTAAAGAAGCAATGCCTCTTTTGTGCTCGTCCGATATTGAAGGCTTGTACCTTTTTTCGCAACGCTCAGGTGCCTAACAAACGGCTGTTGCCATCCCTTCGGGGCTGGGACAGCCTTTCCACCGCTTCGCTGCCACAAATCAGCCCCAAATCCTGGAGTTATAAGTCTCTATGAAAATCGCGATATTTGTCTTAATCATTCTGCTGGTCGGAACCAATGCGTTTTGGTTTTACCAAGCGCTAGATTCTGGTATCACGGCAGCTTATCGGGATGACTCAATCGATAAGCTCCAGGAAACACAGGCGCAGCTTATGGCTGCCATACCCAAGCTGGCAGCTTCTCAGGAAAAGGCGGAAATTGTTGCTGCATTCGAGTCTGTCACAGACCAAGAGACTTATGAAAAAGAAGGCTGTACTTGGGTGGGCTGGGTAGGTCTGAAGTTTGGCGACGACGATAGACTATTGGCGGTTTCGCCATCTTGGTCATATCAGCAGGGAGTCCCTTGCTTTGATAACTAAACTGAGCCGTCTCTGTACTCAGCGTTAATTCCCCAGAGAAAGCAATTAATCCGTAGGGAATTTTTGTTTCTGGTGGAGCACACGCATCACTCGGCGATCAGGTGACTTAACAGGAATAAACCGGCTGTTTGGACGCTGAACAGCGTCACAAATGGCAACGGCATCGTGTGTATCACTACAGGCTTCAATACCTATGCATATTGTAGGCATACTGGCTAACGCAGCCAATAATGTAGCGTATGAAAAAGAGTTATGGAGAATGACGTTTCCGTGGTCATCCACCGCGTGAAGAGAAAACAGTGTTTGGTGAGATGAACGCCAAATAAAAATTAAGCAGACTCAAAAAATATCATGACTCAAGGAGGAAACATGATAACACCAATCATTATTTTAGTGCTTTTATCTAGCCCGTTGGCCATTGCCTTCATTTATTCAAAATTGAATGGCACGTTTTTGAACGTGAGCAAGTATGCGTGTTGGGGGCTGGGAGTCGCTTTTATATTCTTTTTTATTGGACACCTTGTTAAAGCTGAGGGCATGGTAGAAATGCTGCCTACATGGGTGCCACTTCGTTTGGAGTTAGTTTATTTCACGGGGTTGATTGAGCTATTAATTGGCACCGCGCTTTTTGTTCCACGGTATCAGCCTCTCGCAGCAAAACTTGCTATCGTTGTGTTTATCGCTTTCTTTCCAGCGAATGTTTATGCCGCAGTCAATGGGATAGGCCTTGGTGGGCATCAATGGGGGCCGAGCTATCTTTTAATACGCGGTCCTCTACAGGTGATACTCATTGCTTGGGCCTATTTCTTGTGTATAAAAGGTCACCATAAGCCTATTAGACACAGTCAGGCGTAAGGGTCACTCGGTTACCGCGGAGATGAGTGTGACATTAAAAGCATAGGGTTGTTGAGATAATAGCGTCATCAAAAGTTTTGTTTATCTATACAAGTTGATATTGGAGTTAATCATCATGAATGACCGTTCACGCGCCTTACTTGCCATTTTTGCCTTGATGTTTTCTTGGTCATCGATAGCGCAGTCGCTGCCAGAAGGAGCGATCCAAGAAGGATCGCTGGCTAATCAAAAATTGATCCAAGATGCGATGGCAGGGGTGCTGGTTACGGTGGCATCTCAAGGCTGTGAGAAGCCAGAGGAATTTGTGCCTTATGTGCGGGAAATGCCGTCAGGCGAGGTAGGCACAAGGGTTTGGCGGGAGCTATGGATTGTCGAAGGCTGTGATGACACCTATCCAATAAAACTTCGCTTTCAGGAGGCAGGAGCTGGCGCTGCGAATTGGACGATTGAATAAACAAGGACACTCATGAATACAGAACAACAGGCATTTTTAAACGCCTACCTTGCCACTTTAAGTGAAGCAGAACGTCAGGCCGTGCCTGAAACGATTGCCGAGTACTTTTGCGCGGATGAATACAACGCCAACGAATGCGCCCGTTTAATTGATCAAGGTATAAAACGCGCATCGTGCAGCTTAAAAGCATGCTACGAGATAGAAAACGAACCTTACCCGCAAGTGGGGCGTTTAACCGTGGTGCTTAACTGGGCGCAGCAGCCCGTTTGCATTATCAAGGTGACTGAAGTGAGCGAGTGCCCGTTTGATCAAGTGACTGCTGAGTTCGCCGAAGCGGAAGGAGAGGGCGATAAGAGTTATGCGTGGTGGCGGCAGGCACATCTTGCGTTTTTTGAGGAAGAGGGGCAAGCACTTGGCGTGCCGTTTACAACCCAATCCCCTTTGGTGTTAGAGCGCTTTGAGAAAGTCTATCCGCTTGATCACCATGAAACTGAGCAGGTAAGCGCATGATAAAACAAGTCGGTCAAACGCTCATCCAACCTGAACACTTGGCCCGCTGTCACTGTGGGACAGTTGTGCTCAGCGAATAGCGACTAGACATGTTCTCTAAGTTGTACATGTCTAGTTTGTTGCTCTATACTTCGGTGGTGTAAGAATAGGAGTGATCCGATGAAAATCATTTCGTTTACTGAAGCGAGAAATGGCCTCAAAACGGTATTAGATGGGGTGGTTGACGACGCTGATACCGCTATCATCACCCGACGTGATGCAGAGGATGCGGTGGTGATGTCGCTTGATTACTACAACAGCCTTATGGAAACCGTCCATCTGTTGCGCTCGCCCGCAAATGCTGAGCACCTAAATCGCTCCATTACTCAGTACAAGATGGGGAAAGCGATGGAGCACGCGTTAGTCGATGACGATGAGTAGTCGCTTACTTTGCTGGACGGATGATGCGTGGCGTGACTACGTATGCTGGCAAAGTCAGGATAGAAAAACACTCAAGCGAATCAACAAACTCATCATCGATGTAAAACGAACGCCATTCGAGGGGATAGGTAAGCCTGAGGCACTAAAAGAAAATCTGACAGGCTTCTGGTCGCGGCGTATTGATGACACCAATCGGCTGGTTTACGCCGTGGATGATACGTCTATTACGATCCTATCTTGCCGATATCACTATTAGTCATCTAGCGCCTACGGTGCACAATGGCACAATGAAGGCGCGAGGCGTCATGCTCACCACCCTCAATAAAAATCACTCCTTATAACGCCTCTGGATAGTGCATTTTCAGTAATTCTTCGACCACCGCCAGGTTCTGTCCGAGCTTTCTCAGTGCCAGCAAGCGTGTTTTGCTAAATTTAGCGTCTTTGGGCACCAAGCGCATGATGTAGGCCGCGCGTTTGCCTTGGTAGACATCCTCTGATTTATGGAAAAAAGCGTTACAGAACAGCAGCGCATCACCTGCATCCAACGCAGGCGTCACCTTACCTTTCTCCATGTAGTCATACTCTTGCTGAGTGATTTGAAACGGCGGGTGCTCGGGCACCGACGGGTCGGCAATGCGCACCAGTGAGTGCAATTGATTGGCTTCGCGGATCAGCGATAGGCGCACCGCCCCCTCTGCCATCACGATAGATAACTGCCCTGAGCCGGGTTCTTTCACTGGCGTCAGCGGGATCCATACCGTGAGCATATCTTCCGGCCGCTCCATAAAGCCAATCGAGTCAAAATCGGTATGGAAAGGAAAGCCTTGATCCTCGGGCGTTTTCTCCAAATATAAATCGGCCAAAATGCGATAGTCTGGCAGCAGTGCCTCAATGGTGTCGGCGATGTTGAGATCTGGGTCGCGGAATACCATGGGCCCATAGATCGCTTTTTTGTAAATGTCGGCATACCAAGTTTGCCCATTTGGCATGGCGTTGAGTTTGGCAGCGAGAGCCGTTTGTGTCTCTAGGCTCAGTACGCCAGGGACGACTTTGCCGTGATGAGGAGAGAGGTTGTCGAGAAAGTCCGGGCGAGCTGGCATAGAAGCTCCTTGAGGGGGATATAAAACCGAGTGTGTTAGCTGTAGTTTAGCAAATCACCGTCTTCACTGAATAACGGCGGTGGCGAGATAAATGTACTGACCGAGAATGCCCTACAAGTTTAAGCGTAACTGACGACCCGGTTGCGTCCAGAGAGTTTGGCGTTGTATAAAGCGTCATCGGCATGCTGGTAGAGGTGCTTAGCATCGAGCTGGGCCACGTCGAGCTCTGCACAGCCAATTGACACGGACACACGGATAGCGGGGGAGTAGTCGAGGATCGAATGTTGGTCGTAAACGGCCTCGCAGAGCTGAGCGGCATAGTGCTGCGCCGCTTTTTGGTCGGTATTCGCCAACAGACAAGCGAACTCTTCCCCTCCAATGCGATAAATGTTGCTGTGCAGAGGAAGATGCGTTTCGAGTAATGACGCGAAGGCTTCGAGGACGTGATCGCCAACGATATGGCCGTAGTTATCGTTGATGCGTTTAAAATGGTCGATATCAATAATAAGCAGGGATAGAGGCTGATGTCGGTACCGGGCTTGTTCACCAAAGCGGGCAAGGTCGCTGGCAAATTGACGGCGGTTGTATAGTTGTGTCAGCGGGTCAGTCGCAGCTTGACGCATTAATGCTTGTTCTTCCGCCTTACGCTGACTGATATCCCACATCACCCCAGCGACCACACCTTGAGGCTTATTTTTCGGATCATTATTGGTGGTGATTTCTACCCACGTATATTCACCATTATCACGTTTAACCTGTAAGTCCATTTTTAGCTCGTTGCCAGCGGGCGATAAAAAATGGCGCACCCGCGAGAAAAACGCTCGACGATACTGAGGATGAATGCGGCGCAGCCAGTGTCGGCTGGTGTAGGTACGGGAGTCACGAATACTGCTGGCAGCACTGTCACCGATGATCTCTGACGAGCACCAACAGATACCGCGTTGAACATCCACTTGCCAGGTGCTGCAGTGGGTATTGTCTTTAATGATTTCGATTTGCCGTTGTTTAGAAAATAGCTCGTTTTTTAGCACTGTACTGGCGATGAGATGTCCCGTGGCGCGCAGCAAGGTCACATCACTTTCTGACCAGCGTTGTTCACGCTCGCAATCATCAAACCCTAGTGTTCCCCACCATTTATTATCGACAATGATGGGGATGGTTAACATCGATAAAATGCGCTGTTGTGTTAAATAGCGTTTGAGCCAGGATGAGGGTAATTGATCAGTAATGACAGATTGATACTCGCCACGTTGTCGGCTTTCTATCAACTCGCGGTACTCGGGGTGAGCGAGGCTAGAGCTAAAATGATTGAAGTGGGGGAGACGAATTTGCGCATACTTCTTCTCGTTGGCCCATTCAAAAACATAATCTTGCAAAATATCGCTGTCGCTGAGTGCTAATACTTGAAACACCCACACGCGACTCACTTGCGTGACAGCTCCAATTTCAGCGAGCAAGTGATTAATATTGGCAAGCCTGTCGTCACCACTGACCAGCATGTCTGCGCCGCGTAGCACAGCCGACAGCAGGTCGACATTCAGCTCAGAGAGCTGGTGTCTATCAAGTTCAGGTTGGATCCCGGTTAGGATGGTCATGCGATAGTCCGTTATCTACAAAGTCACCACTTTGTTGAGCGTAGCAGGCGCGTGTATAAATAGTTAACACGGAACACATTAAATGTTCAGTGTTGTGGGTCACGTTTGCATTTAGTCGCACTCGCCCTGTTGATAAAAATAGACATAATAACCGCCGCAGTGGGATGAGCCCTGTGAAGTGTGAGTCAATAACGCATCGTAGTATGGAAATAAAAATGAGAAAGTCAGTGGTAATAAAACAAACGCCAACCCATTTATGTGTGAATGATGATTGCTATTCAATGCGCAATATTGTTGATGCCAGCGTTGAAGAACTCACGTGGAAAGATCACCTACTAAGGATGTTGGGGTTAGGAATACTAAGCGCGAGCTTTTTGTTTTTATATTGGTAGGTGAGCTGCCTTACGCGGAGTATTTGCCTGCAGTGGGCTTTGCTGCAGGCGCGTTGTTAGCAAGCGTAAAATACGTGCTACGCATTGAATATAACCACCAGGATGACACGGGCGTGCAGTGGCTGACCATCGCCAAAAGCGGAAAGAAAACAGATAAAATGCTTTTTGATCAGCACGTCGCGCAATTAAAGCGGTTGTTAATCTCATAGCCACGCCGGTGGCGATGTTTATCGAGCGGATACACGAAGGGCCTGCAATTTAACAGGCCCTTTTTACTCGTTGATTCGCGTTATTTATTGATTGCGCGAGGGCGACCGTTCTCATCAATGGCGACATAATTAAAGGTCGCATGGCTCACTTTGCTGCGATCGCCTATCTCATCATGACTGACGGGCTTAACCCAGACCTCAAGCTCAATGGTAATCGAGGTATTGCCGATACGTTGGCACGTCCCGTAGCAGCAAACCACATCGCCGACACTGACGGGCGATTTAAATGTAATGTCGTTGACAGAGACAGTGACAACGCGTCCACCAGAAATCTCTTTGGCGAGAATCGCGCCGGCTAAATCGAGCTGGGACATGATCCAACCACCAAAAATGTCCCCATTGGCGTTGGTATCGGCGGGCATTGCTAATGTACGAAGCAGCAGTTGGCCACGTGGGCAGTTGTTTTTATTGTCAGGCATGGTTCTCTTCACATCTTATCGCAAAGGGGGCATGCACCCCCTTTTTTATAGAACAGATAAGAATTGTGACCGCTAACACAGCATTTGGGCAAGTTTTTATTGGTCTGAGTTGCTCTCTTTGGGCATACGGCGATAGATATACACCCCAGTTGCAATCATAAACAGGAAGGTCAGGATTAAAGTGCCGAAGACCTTAAAGTTCACCCAGGTATCAAGCGGCATACTATAAGCAACATAAATGTTCACGCCGGCTAATAGGGAAAAGAACCCAATCCAGGCCCAGTTAATGGTGCGCCACACGCGTTCTGGCAGTGTAATCTCTTTGCTGAGCATATTCTTAATCAAAGGCTTACCCATCGCCTCGGACACCGCCAAGCCAATGGCGAATAAGACATACACAATGGTGACTTTCCACTTGATGAAGTTGTCATCGTGAAAAAATAGCGTCATGCCGCCAAATATGGCGACCAGAACGGCGGTGATGATTTGCATCTTTTCAACGCGTTTATACAACGCCCAAACCAGCACAACTTGCACTAGGGTGGCGATGATCAGTGCACCGGTTGCCATATAAATATCGTAAAATTTGTATAAGGCAAAAAAGATAATTAAAGGGATAAAATCAATCAGTTGTTTCATAACGCCGCCGCGTAACTAGGTGTATTTAAGCTAAGTATGTACGCAGTGTACCCAAATGCGCAGAGAGGGGAAACGACAAGGCGGAGAGAGAAAAGATAACAAGGTAGGCGCCTTGGCAGGGGGGTGCCAAGGCGCGTTGAAGATTAAATCCAATCCCAGCCGAACACCAGTAGCATCAGTATCGGGCAGATAACACGAACATAGCCTGGCCAGATTTTCCAAAACCAGGTTTCACCGAGCTCAGGGCTGCCTTGCACCAGTTCTTTCAAGATTTCATTGCGGTGCCATAGCCAGCCTGCAACCAGAGCAAACAGCAGGCCAAGGATAGGCTGTGCGTACTCGGTGGTGACGGTAACCACCAAGCCAAACAGATCGCCAAAGTTGTAAACAATCACCGCCGAGGCAATGGTGATAAGGCCGCCAATCCACCATACCGCTTTCTCTCGTGATTGACGGAATTCCTCAGTAGCACAGGCTACAGGTACTTCAAGCAATGAGATGGCTGAGGTGAGGGCGGCAATGACCATCAGCAAGAAGAAGGCAAAACCGACAAAGATGCCCGCTGTTCCCATGGTGTCGAACATGGCAGGGAGGACACTGAATACCAGTGTGTCACTGCTGAGAAGCGCGCCTGCATCGCTGTAGATAGCTACGCCATTGTGTTGGGCAACAAACATGGCAGGCATGATCAATAGCCCCGCAATAAAGGCGATGCCCGTATCCAGCAGTGCTACTTGTGCAGCGGTTTTAGGAATGTTGGCGGTTTTGGACAAATACGAGCCGTATACCATCATCACGCACACACCCAGAGAGAGTGAGAAAAACGCTTGCCCCATGGCACTCACGACCAGCCCCGGCGAGAGGTGCGACATATCTGGGATCAGGTACATCTTCAGCCCTTCCATCGCACCAGGCTGAAACAAAATGTAAACCACCATGATCACGAACAGTAAAAAGAGGACGGGCATTAAACGTGAGGACCAGCGTTCGATCCCGTTGGCAATACCATTACGGACCACCAAAATCGTCGGCACCATAAAGCACAGCATTAATGCGAGGTTACGGGTCTCGCTAAATGACTCTAACCATGCTGCCGCATCGGTAAAGCCTATTAATGCAAGTAAGGGGGAGACCATATAGCCCACTAGCCAACCGGCCACGATGGTGTAAAAGCTTAAAATGCCAGTCGCGCCGAGTAAGCCGACTAATCCAAGTAACCGACCAATCCATTTCTGTCCACCGGAGACGGCTGACAGTGAGCGAACGGGGTTTGCATTGCCATAGCGTCCAATAGTGAGTTCTGCTATCAAAAGGGGATACGCTAGGACAAAGACCATCAGCAAGTAAATAAACAGAAAAACGGCGCCGCCGTTTGAGGCTGTTTGCGTGGGGAAACCCCAAATGTTGCCGAGCCCAATCGCAGAGCCGGCTGCCGCCAAGATAAACCCTAATCGGGATGAAAATTGTGCGCGTTGTGTGTTTGCCATACCTACTCGATATCGTATTCGATAATTAATTGATTTTTATGGGCGCATACTCAGTTGCTCCCGTCAGGTGCTCGCTCATTGTGTAAACTAATTATTACACCATGAGACGAGTGGTTCCCTCTACAAAGACTCGTAAGTAAACCAGTTTATGCGTAGAATTTGAAGATCATGCCGTACGTAATGCCATCATATCGCCGCATTTCCCCATATTCTCTCTCCGTGTGATTACTTAGTGTGCATCGATAAGGTGAATCCGCTGCCTATAGTGAGTATCACAGTGGCTTTCTCTATCGCAATTATTGATTTAACACATTATTAACATTGCTGCTTTGGGTCACGTTAAAATGCACCTTAAGGTGCACTAAACATTGCACTAGTGTGGTATTTATCACGATTTTTACGCCGCTTGTCCTTTTCTAAAGACAAATCATGGCTTGCACCGAGTGGCAAGCTAGGCAGAATAGAGAAAGCGAGAGAACACGCTTTCGTCAGTTATTATTAAGGTGTGCAATTAGGCATGGAAAAAGTCTACGAGATCGTAACCTTACTGTTGCTCCTGGTCTATTGGTTAACCATTGCTGGGGTGACAGTCCGAGTGGTATTCAAGCGCCGCGCGCTGGGTGTATCGATCGCTTGGTTAATGATCATTTATATCCTCCCGATCGTGGGGGTGATTGCCTACCTGCTATTTGGCGAACTTAACCTTGGTAAGACGCGTGCAATGCGAGCAAAAGCGATGTTTGAGCCATATCGCCAATGGCTGCTCAGTTTGCAGGCGTGCCCTGCACATCGTCCTCAGCATATCAATGAACAATCTCACCATGTCAATCGACTCTGCCATGCCCGAATTGGTGTGCCGGAGCTCACCGGCAACCAGCTGGCGTTGCAAACAGAACCGGCCGATATTCTTAAGTCGATCGCGCTTGATATTCGCCAAGCGCAAAAAAGCGTCGATATGGTGTTTTATATTTGGCATCCCGGCGGCCATGCCGATGAAGTTGCGCAGGCGGCCTGCGATACCGCCAAACGTGGGATCCCCGTGCGTATTATGCTGGACTCTGCCGGCAGTAAAGTTTTTTTCCGCAGCAAATGGCCACATGCAATGCGTGAAGCCGGCGTTGAGCTGATTGAAGCTCTTGCCGTGAATCCATTTCGGATGTTCTTCCGTCGCCTTGATATTCGCCAGCACCGCAAGGTGGCGATCATTGATAACCATATTGCCTATACTGGCTCGATGAACATGGTGGATCCTCGCTTTTTCAAGCAGGACGCGGGGGTCGGGCAATGGGTGGATGTAATGGTGCGGGTCTCGGGCCCTACGGTACCCGTTCTAAGTAGCGTGTTTGCGTGGGATTGGGAGGTGGAAACTGGGCTACGCGACTTGCCGTCATCGCCAGAGTGTTTGCTGATTGAAGATCACCAACATGCCAATCACGCGGTGCAAGCTATCCCGTCTGGACCTGGCTTGCCAGAAGGGATGATTCAACAAGTGCTGACTCTGGCTATCCATCAAGCAGAGAAGAGCATTGTGATCACCACCCCGTACTTGGTGCCAAGTGAAGGTCTGATGGTGAGCTTACAAACGGCCGCGCAGCGTGGGGTGTCAGTCACTCTGATTATTCCCGAGAAAAATGACTCCTTGATGGTGGAGTGGGCGAGCCGCTCGTTTTTTGAGGATTTAATGTCAGCAGGGATAGAAATCTACCGTTTCGGTGGTGGGTTATTACATACCAAATCCGTGTTGGTCGATGAGCAGTACTGCCTCGTGGGTACGGTTAACCTTGATATGCGCAGTTTATGGCTGAATTTTGAGCTCACGCTGACCGTCGACGATCCCGAGTTTTGTGCGAGTATTCATGCGCTACATCGACACTATTTGGCACAATCGACCCGCATTAGTGCGGACGCTTGGCAACAAAGACCGGTCTATCATAAGCCGATTGAGCAGTTCTTTTACATGTTTAGCCCGTTGTTGTAAGGGGTGCTGAGTCGCCGGGCGAATTCATTTACCGTATGCAGTATTATTGAATAAGCATTTGTTTTTGCATGGGGTAATGCAACAAGAATGTAACCATCTATGATCTTAAGCAATACAAAGCTGGATAGTCCTCCATACCTTATGGCTAAGCACTATAATAGGGAGTGCCCCAAGTCGAGTGATAGGAGGCTAACATGTCTATCCATTCACGTAGTTATACCTTAAACACCACCCCCGCGCGTCAAGCGCATGTGCGGGTGATCCCCAATGGCAATGTGACGGTGCACATCGCCGACGAGGAAAGCCCTCATCTCGCTGAATTTGATGAAGTGACGTTTCAGCGCAAAGGAAAAATCACCCAGTTATTGGCTGAGCATATTGAGCCTGGCAAACACGATAATTGGGCGTTACCTTTGAACCATCGCGATGCCAACGAGCTCGCGACATTGATCGATCAAGCTCAAGAAGAGTTTGAGATATTAATGCGCGACCTGAGCTAACACCCTGACCCACCAGTGCGTTTACTGGTGGGTCTTTTTTATCTTCATGACGTGTGGTCTGACCGTATTGACTCCCCACTGTCTCAATTATGCGAATTATCAATAAACCCGCTTGTTAGCACTGTTCAATATGCATCCTTTTGAAGCACACTAGTCGCAAGTCCGCCACACACGTGGCGAGATGCTAACAGGTGGCTCATTCTGGGCACGCAATACGCTTGGTCAGGGTGTGAACCTAAACCTGTTTTTGTTGAGTGGTAACGGTTGAGCGACAGCTGGTAAACACAACCGTAGAGACGTAAATGGTGAGCGATGAACATACAATCATGCCCAACCTATATAACGGTATTTTGCGCGTCGACGCGCGTACTCATTCCCTTCGTGGTGGTATTTGTCTCTGTGCTCGCATTAGACAGCGCACAAGCTTCACTTCGTCTTCCTGTGTCTCTGACCCTCACGGTGGGCGATGCGGAGCGTATCACGTTTGATCGCCAACAATTAGATAGATTGCCCCACATCGATATCAGTACACACACGCCTTTTACCGCCGGGTTGCAAACCTTTCGAGGAGTCAAACTATCAACATTGCTTGAAGCCGCCAATGTCTCGCACTATCAAGCATTGACGCTTCATGCGATGAACCGCTATCAGGCACGTTTACCACGGGATGTGGTAACACGCTATCAGCCCATTATTGCGTTTGAGCGTAATGGTAAACCGATGACCATTCGAACATTAGGGCCACTTTGGTTGATTTACCCTTTGGATGATTACCCGCAACTGCAATCCGATCGCTACTACGAGACGATGGTTTGGCAGTTAACAGACATTGAGGTTGAGCCTTGAGGAGGCATGAATGATGAGAAGTAAGCAATTGAAGATCATGCCTGCTAAGCGCGTGATCTTGGTTGGCTGTATCGCCTTAATGGCAGTCGGCGTGGTGTTGACGACGCACAAGATAACCAGTTTATCGGATCGGTTAACCAGCAGCCAAAGCAAACTTGTATGGTACATGCTTAGCTTGTCCAAAGAGTACGATGCACTGATGACGTTGCTGGCACGCTATCAAGGCGGAAAGAGCAGTTTTGATAATGTGGCGGTGCAGCATGAGATCTTGTGGAGCCGCTTTCCTGTCGCGATCAATATGGCTCGCGAACAAACCGCATCACAGCCTAATCCTAGGATGTTGCTTAACGCGATATATCGCGATCTTCAGGCGAGCGAAGCTAGCTTCTATGCCTTACGCTTTTCTACACACAATATTGGTGACGTGATGGCGCGCTATCGCCAACAGCGGCAACAGCTGGAAGACTACTTTGCGCAGACACTGTCATTGCCAGGCAATGGTTATCGAGAACACACACGGCTTCTTAATCAACTTGGGCAGCTGACCACCATGATGACATTGGGGATGATGGCGGTTGGTGCGACGGTTCTGCTGCTTATCGCGCATGACGCGAAACGTTACTACAAACTCGCCCGAGAGGATCAACTGACTGGCCTGAATAATCGACATTGGCTGTTTGATGCCTTGAACCACCGCTTTGCGACCTCGACAGAAGGGGTGGCGATTTTAGTGATCGATTTGGATGGTTTTAAGGCGATAAACGATACGCATGGGCATGATGTGGGTGATGTGTTTTTGCGCACACTGGCAAAGCGCTTTGCTGATGAACTCCCTAGTCATGCTGTTATCGCGCGATTAGGTGGCGATGAATTTGCGGCGATAATTCCCTATCAAGAGGCAAATATGCCTGGTGAGATAGCGACGACACTGGTCAATATTGCGCAGCGACAATCGGTATTGCTTGGCCACCGGTGCAAAGTGTCCGCCAGTATTGGCCTGGCATTCGGGCAAAATAACATCAGTGGTGAAAGGCTACTGAGGTATGCGGATACGGCGATGTATGCGGCAAAACACGGCGGTAAAAACCAATATCGTGTTTACCATGACGCGATGCAAGCATCTGACCACCGACTGCACAGTCGTGGCGCGCGTCGACCAGCGCTGGAGAGCGACGACAGCAATGAAACACAGACTGATCAGGGTGATGCATTTAAGGTTTCGCTCGCGACAATCCGCCAAATCAGTAAACCTAATGCGCGTGAATGACGCTATCGCGAGCGTTAATAGGTGGGTGACGTGAAATGGGCAGGCAATTCTGCCCATTGTGGTAACTGGCGCCGTTTTATTGTTGCGTCGCCGCTTTCATTTCATGGACAAACTGCGTGAGCGTATGGAGCATCGTAGGTACATCATGTTGATGGTGCTCGATGATCTTCACCACCGCCGAGCCAGAAATGGCGCCTGCCGCCCCGGCGCTAATTGCCGCTTTGACTTGCTCAGGGGTCGAGATGCCAAAGCCAAGCAGCGGACGCGGTGCTTCATGATGATGCAAGGTGCCGAGTAAGTGCTCAACAGGCGTTCCCGCCTTGGCCTCTGCCCCCGTTACCCCCGCGCGCGACACCAGATAGGTATAGCCACGACCCAGCTCCGCCACCTTAGCTAAGGTTGCATCGTCTGCGTTGGGTGGCGCAATAAAAATCGGATCAATACCATGCGCCAAGGCTTGTTCACGAAATGGCGCAGATTCAGCAATTGGCACATCTGCTACCAGCACCGAATCGACACCCACTTCCGCGCAGCGGGTATAAAAAGCGTCAACACCACGGGCGTAGACGAGGTTAGCGTACATCAGCAGCCCAATCGGCACGTTAGGGTGTTTTTCGCGTATCGCTGCCAACATTTCAAAGCAGGTATCGGGGGTGGTGCCTGCCGATCTTGCTCTAATGGTTGCATCCTGAATGGTCGGGCCATCGGCCAATGGGTCAGAAAACGGCATGCCGAGCTCAAGCGCGTCGGCACCGCCCTCAACCAAGGCATCGACCACGGCGAGTGATTGTTCTGGATTTGGATCCCCCAAGGTGACAAAAGGAACAAAGGCACCTTGCTGTTTGGCATCCAGATTTGCGAACATCGCTTGATATCGAGTTGATGATGCCATCATGACAGCTCTCCTTTGCCTTCTAAAATGTCATATACAGTAAAGATATCTTTATCACCACGTCCGGATAGATTGACCACCAAAAGCTGCTCTTTTTCAGGATCAGCGGCAATCATTTTTTGGGCTTGAGCCAGTGCATGGGCAGATTCTAGCGCGGGAATAATACCTTCGTTGCGCGCAAGAGCTTGAAACGCTTCTAAGGCTTCATCGTCGGTGACCGCCGGATATTCGGCACGACCAATGGCGTTAAGGTGCGCATGCTGCGGCCCCACCGACGGGAAGTCCAATCCGGCTGATACAGAATACGACTCTTCGACTTGGCCATATTCATCTTGCATCAATGGGGATTTCATACCGAAGAAAATACCGGGCTTGCCGTGCTTTAAAGGCGCGCCGTGTTGATCGGTATCGAGTCCTTTACCCGCCGGCTCAACACCAATTAAACGCACGTCTTTGTCATCGATAAAGTCAGCAAACATGCCAATGGCGTTTGAGCCGCCACCCACACAGGCGATCACTGCATCCGGTAAGCGACCTTCTACCTGCTGAATTTGCGTGCGGGTTTCCTCGCCAATAATGCGTTGAAACTCACGCACAATGGTCGGGAAGGGGTGCGGGCCCGCCGCAGTGCCGAGCAAATAGTGGGCGGTATCATAGTTGGCTGACCAGTCGCGCATCGCTTCGTTACATGCATCTTTTAACGTCGCAGAGCCCGCATGTACTGGGATGACGGTGGCACCCATCAGCTTCATTCGAAACACATTAGGACTTTGGCGCTCAACGTCTTTGGCCCCCATGTAGATGCGGCATTTCAGCCCCAGTAGCGCACACGCCAGCGCAGTCGCCACACCATGCTGGCCAGCTCCGGTTTCGGCAATGATCTCTGATTTGCCCATACGCTGGGCAAGCATCGCTTGGCCCAGTACTTGGTTGGTTTTGTGCGCACCACCGTGCAGTAAGTCCTCTCGCTTAAGATACAGCCTGGTGTTCGTCCCCTTGGTGAGGTTACGACAAAGCGTCAACGCGGTAGGTCGTCCGGCATACTCTTGCAGCAGGCGGATAAAATCGTCTTTAAAGTTTGGGTCGTCTTGGGCATCAATAAACGCCTGTTCGAGCTGATCAAGCGCAGGCACCAGAATTTGGGGCACGTACTGACCACCAAATTCGCCAAAATACGGGTTAAGCTTGCTCATAATTATCCTTTTACGTCTTTAACTGGGGCCGAGATACGTTGACTGTCTTGGCGACATCTATCCTCTCAGCTAAATTATCTCGGGAAATCAACCATCTCGGAAAATCAACTATCTCGAAAAATCAATAGCGGCGAAGGGCGCGGAACGCCGCTTGTAACTTGTTGGCATCTTTCACGCCGGGCGCATGCTCGACGCCGGAGTTAAAATCCAGCCCAAGGCACCCTTGTTCAGCCGCTTTGGCCGCATTCTCGGGGGTGAGCCCGCCGGCAATCATGACTTTGTCTTTGGCGGTTTTAGGGATCAGGTGCCAATCAAAGGTTTTACCTGTGCCGCCAGATTGTTGGCCGACTCGGCTGTCGATAAGGTGGCGATCAGCATTCACGCCATCTAAGGCCGGTGCGACATCAGAGACACCGTGCGCTTTCCAAATTTCACAGTGCACAGGGAGCTTTTCGCGCAGTGCTTGTAGATATGCTGCGTCTTCATCACCATGCAGTTGCACCGCGTGAAGGCTGAGCTGTTGTGCGTACTCAGCCACGGTATCTAGCGCATGATTTTGGAACACGCCTACATAGCGCAGCGGCGCGCCTTGCTGTACGCGCTCGGCCACGGCGGGAGTGACAGCACGCGGGGAGTGCTCAACAAAAATAAGTCCGCCGTAGACCGCGCCTGCCTGATAGGCGGCGAGGGCATCATCAGCGGTGGTGAGCCCACAGACTTTATTTTCTCCCAAGATCACTTTACGTAGTGCGAGGGTCAGATCAGGTTCTGCCATTAATGCACTGCCAATTAAAAAGCCATCCGCGTGGTGGGCAAGATCGCGCACATGACGATGGCTATGAATACCACTTTCTGAAATCACGATCGCTTTTTCGCCCACTTGTGGTGCTAAACGTTTGGTGCGATCGCGATCGATGCTTAAATCACGTAAATTCCGGTTGTTAATGCCAATCACCACCGCCTCTAAGGCATTGGCACGCGCGAGCTCGTCTTCGGTGCTCACTTCGGTAAGCACTCCGAGCTTTAGCGACTCGGCTAAATCGGCCAGCTCGCGGTATTCGGCGTCGTCGAGTACTGACAGCATCAATAAGATCGCATCGGCTTGATAATGACGCGCGAGGTAAACCTGATAAGGGTCGATAATAAAATCTTTGCAAAGCACTGGCGCATCGACTTGCGCGCGCACGATCGGCAAGAAGTCAAAACTGCCCTGAAAGTGGTCCTCGTCCGTCAGGACCGAAATGGCCGCGGCAAAGGGTTGGTAGGCACCGGCGATACTGGCTGGATCGAAGTCTTCTCGAATCAACCCTTTTGAAGGCGAGGCTTTTTTGCACTCCAAGATAAACTGTGAGCCCTGTGCAGACAGCGCAGCACGAAAATCGCGATCACTGAGCGTTAGTTGGTCGATAAAGCTATCCAGCGGCTGAGTGCGCTTGCGCGCGGCCACCCAGCGTTTTTTGTCATCGACAATGCGGCCTAAAATGGTGTCGTTGAGGGCTGACGTGGTCATACTGCGCTCCTTTGTGCTAACGCTTGCATGATGGTGTAAGGCTTGCCCGACGCCATCACGTCCAAGGCCTGTTGTGTGTTTGCTTTCAAGTCTTCTTGTCCGAATAAGCGTAGCAAGAGTGCCACATTGACAGCCACCGCGGCTTGCTGGGCGTCTGTGCCTTTACCTTGCAAAATCGCGCTGATCATCGCCCGGTTCTGCTCCGGCGTGCCACCGGCAATGCTGTCCAGCGGATATTGAGATACGCCAAAGTCGCTGGGGGTTAAGGTGTAATGCTCGATGTGGGTCGGGGTGATTTCTGCCACCGTCGTGGGGCCGTGGATAGCCACTTCATCCAGACCGTCACCGTGAACCACGGCCGCGCGCGTCATGTTGAGGTTTTGCATGGTTTGTGCAATTGGCGCAACCAAGGCTTGGTCGTAGACGCCCATCAGCTCAATGCTAGGTTTCGCTGGGTTAATTAACGGCCCAAGCAGATTGAAGATGGTGCGCGTTTTCATCGCTTGGCGCACGGGCATCGCGTGTCGTACGCCGGTGTGGTATTGCGGGGCGAATAAAAAGCAAACGCCCAGATTATCCAAGGCCTCGCGGGCGTGGTCGGCAGGCATCGCCAGATCAATTCCAAAGGCGGCGAGTAAATCCGACGAGCCCGATTTGCTCGATACCCCGCGGTTGCCGTGTTTGGCGACTTTAACGCCACAGGCGGCGGCGACAAAGGCGGCCGTGGTTGAAATATTAATGGTGTTTGCACCATCGCCTCCCGTGCCGACGATGTCGGCAAACGGATAACTAGGGCGTGGGAAAGGCTCGGCGTTGTCGGTGAGTGCTTTTGCTGCGCCCGCGATTTCTTCAGGCGTTTCCCCTTTAATCTTCAATGCGGTTAATGCAGCCGCCAATCGCGCTGGCTCGAGTTCACCCTGAATGATCGCACTAAACAGCTGCTCGCTTTGTGCTTGGCTGAGTGACTGTTGTTGGTAGAGCGTCTCTAGTAGTTGATCCATCACTGTACTTAACCTCGGTATTTGTCTGTTCGAGCTCCGTGCTTATCTGGCACGTGTTGTTGTTAGCGCTGGTGTTATTGTTAGCACTGATAGTAGCCACTCGCCCAATCGATAGTGTGGGTGAGCAGGGCGGCGCCTTGTGCGGTCAAAATGGACTCTGGATGGAATTGATAACCGACCACGTAGTCGGTATTGCTCACCACCGCCATTACTTTCTGATCGTCGCCATCAAACACGGTGGCGATGACATCCAAGCTGGCAGGCACCTCAGTCGCCACCAGTGAGTGGTAACGAGCCACGGTGAGTGGGGATGCCAATGGGCCAAATACCGCATGCTGTTGGTGATGCATGGCCGATGCCTTGCCGTGCATGATGGTGCCAGCACCGGCGACTGTGCCGCCGTAGGCTTCGACGATCGCTTGCTGACCTAGGCAAATCCCCAGCATTGGCACTTGGCCGCGCAGTTTTTCAATCAATGTGGGCATACAGCCAGCATCAGCCGGCGCGCCAGGGCCGGGCGAGAGCACCAGCAGTGGTTGGGGCAGGGTTCGAATGTGGCGAGCAATCGCCTCAGCCTCTAAATGATTGCGGAACACCGTGACCGGGTAACCCAGTGCGCGAAATTGATCCACCAAGTTATAGGTAAAGGAGTCCATGTTATCGAGCAGGACGATGTCCATTGGCGGGGTACTCATGATTGGCCTCCTTGATGGGCGGTTTGAATCGCATGGATCACCGCTTGTGCTTTGCCGCGGGTTTCGTCCGCTTCGGCTTGTGGGTCAGAATCAAACACTACACCCGCGCCGGCTTGCACGGTGGCAACGCCGTTTTCAACGTAGGCGGAGCGGATCACAATGCAGGTATCCATCTCACCTGATCCAGTAAAATAGCCCACGGCCCCGCCATAACTGCCGCGTCGGCACTGTTCGGTGTCACGGATGAGCTGCATCGCCCGAAGTTTAGGTGCACCGGTAAGCGTGCCCATATTCATACAGGCTTGGTATGCATGCAGTGCATCTAGATCGGGTTTCAGCTGACCCACCACCCGAGAAACTAAATGCATGACGTGGCTGTAGCGGTCGACTTTGAGTAAGTCGGCGACATGGCGGCTGCCGGGTGCGCTAATTCGCGCCACATCGTTGCGGGCCAAATCGACCAGCATCATGTGCTCGGCATTTTCTTTCTCATCATTGCGCAGCTCAAGCTCAATGCGGCTATCCAAGTCGTGATCAATGTCGCCTTGGGCGGTTTTCCCGCGTCGGCGCGTACCCGCGATGGGATAAATCTCAACCTGATTAGTCGCTTGAGTATATTTAAGGGCGCTTTCCGGTGAAGCGCCAAACAAGCTAAATTGACTATCGCGCAGATAAAACATATACGGGCTAGGGTTGCCACGCTTCAACGCTCGATAAGCATTGAGCGGCGAGGGACAGGCGAGGGTAAAGCGGCGCGATGGCACCACTTGAAACACATCACCGGCAATCACGTGCTTTTTCAGCGCGTCAACTTGCTGACAAAAATCTGAATCGGAGACAGAAACCGCAACGCTGTGATCGGTCACCACGGGCGCTTCTGGAAGCGGCGCAGGCGATAAGCAGGCTTCTTTGATGCTTTGTAAACGACGCGATAAATCCACATAGTGGGCGCGGGCGTTATCACCCCCAAATAAGGTGCCTTGTAAGCGCGCTTGGCGGTGCTGGTGGTCAATTACCAGTAAGCTTTCCGCGACATAAAACAGGTAGTCGGGGCAGTGCTCGGTGCCGTCCACCGCCGGTAGCGTTTCAGTGCTGGCCACCAAATCATAGGCAAAAAGGCCACCGATAAAGAGCGCATCGTCAGGTTGGTTATCCAACGCGATACTTTGTTTGATGACACGCAGGGCATCAAACACCGACGCTTGGCGTAGACGGGCGTCTTCATCCAATAGCGCACCACTGTCGTTGGGATGGCGGAACGTCAACGTCAGGGCGGGAACGTCTCCATCGTCGGCCTGCGCTACCTTACAGGCGAGGGCTTTAAGCGCTGCGCTCTGGGTGATACTCTCCAGCAAATGGCTGCCATTATGGGTGAGCGCTTGTAAGGTCACGCGCTGCCCGCGGCACTCAATGCGCACGGCGGCATCGACCAGCATCAGGCTTTTAAGGTTACGTTTGGAGTCAATCTCTGCCGACTCCAACAGCATGCTATAAGGCTTATCTTGGCACACGGCGGCATATAACTCAGTCGGGTCGGCGACATAAGGCACCGAGAGTTGGAGTGTATCGAGCTCGCCATGTTGGGGATCATGAGTGTTCACAGCTTTCTCCCTGCCGCTTGCACAAAGGGGGTGAGTTCTTGCATCAGCTGCGCGAACATATCGCCGGTTAACGCTTGGTGGCCGTCTGACAGTGCTTCGCTCGGGTTTAGGTGGCTTTCCACAATGATGCCATCCGCGCCCACGGCCGCTGCGGCGCGTGATAGTGGCGTCACCAGCTCTCGCACGCCGGTACCATGGCTTGGGTCGACCAGCACAGGCAAATGGCTGCGCTGCTTCATCAAGGCCACGGCATTCAAATCCAAGGTGTTACGTGTGGCGGTTTCGTAAGTGCGAATACCGCGTTCACATAAAATCACATTGGGGTTACCTGCATCGACAATATATTCCGCCGCCAGCAAACATTCTTCGATAGTGGCGGAAAGCCCACGTTTTAACAAGACAGGTTTGCCCGTTTCGCCTACCGCTTTGAGCAAGCCATAGTTTTGCATGTTACGTGCGCCAATTTGCAAGCAATCAATGTACTCGCACACGGCGTCGACTTGGCTAATTTCCATTACTTCTGACACGGTTGGCATGCCAGTCAGGTCACTGGCTTGTTTGAGCAGCTTTAGCCCCTCAATCCCCATGCCTTGGAAATCATAAGGACTAGTGCGTGGTTTAAAGGCGCCGCCCCGTAACACACGTGCGCCGTGGGTTTTAACGCGCTCGGCCACAGACAATAGCTGTTGTTCGGACTCCACCGAGCAGGGACCTGCCATGACCACGAAGTGTTGACCGCCAACAGGCACATTGCCGATATGCACCACGCTGTCATGCGGCTGTACATCACGGCTCACACGTTTGTACTTGGTTAAAATCGGTTTGACTTCCTCAACCAGCGGGTTGGCCTCAAAATGGCATTGTTGCAGCACACGTTCATCACCCAGCGCGCCCAATACAATGCGTTCCACACCCGGCATATAAAGCGGTTTTAAACCGCATTGCTCGATTTGATTGAGGAGGACGTTGGCATCCTGCTCGGTGGCTTGGGGTTTAAGTACAATAATCATCAAATATCCTTATCAACTATGTTGCGGGTTACCGTGACTGAATGCGTAGTGGCACGATAACGCGTGATGGCAAAACTGAGAGACAAAAACGCCCGCATCAGTGGCGGGCGTTGTGAATAAGGTTGCTGTTTATACAGCGCGTCACACCGCCCGTGAGGAGCCGTGCCACCAAATAAGCGCAACAGAGGTCATGGATGTCGCCAACACACTCACGGCCTGTGCGGCAGTGGGTGCAGTGTGAATCGAATGTGATCTAGACGCGGCGTTGAAATACATGCTGCGAGACTCCGTCGTGACTGTTACCCTTAGCGCCATATTGCTCCCCGAGACTGAGAAGTGGTGCGCGTTAACTTGTGTACTAGTAAACTGATATTTTGCTTCTGTGTCAACGGGGAAATCGAAAAGAATGCAGAAAAAGTGCGGACTAAACACACGATAATAAAGAGCAAAGATATTCACCGTGCTCGCGAGCGCTGGTCAACTTGGCGCATTCACATCGACTGAGCCCGCATGGCGCGTACTCAGCCTCAGGCTGATAAGACACACACTGACAGTGCCAAGGCGCGAGCACATTAAGGAAACCCGATACATCATGATCATTGATTTACATAGCCATACCACTGCTTCCGACGGTCGCCTATCACCAAAAGATTTGGTGCAGCGCGCGGTCGAGCGTCGCGTGGGCGTGTTGGCGATTACCGACCACGACACCACCGCTGGGCTGGTGGAGGCGCAAGCAGAAATCGACCATCAAAACTTGCCCCTTACACTGGTCAACGGTATTGAGGTTTCAACCTTGTGGCAGAACTTTGATATCCACATTGTGGGATTAAATGTCGATCCCCAGCGCCCGGCATTAACCGCATTGATTGCCGAACAAGCTGAGCGACGCCAACAACGGGCTGAGCTGATTGCTGAGCGGTTAGAGCGCTCGCACTACACAGGGGCGCTTGCGGGAGCGCGTGAACTGGCTGGCGATGCGCCGCTCACCCGTGCCCATTTTGCGCGTTGGTTGGTGGAGCAAGGCCATGAGAAAACCATGCAAGCCTGCTTTAAGCGCTTCTTAACTCGGGGGAACACCGGTTATGCACCACCGAACTGGTGTTCGATTGCAGAGGCCGTTGCGGCGATCCATGAGGCCGGCGGGCAGGCGGTGCTTGCTCATCCGGGGCGATACAAACTCAAAGCCAAGTGGCTGAAGCGATTACTGGCTGCGTTTTCTGACGCCAATGGCGATGCTATTGAAGTCGCCCTTCCTCAGCAGTCGCAACAAGAGCGTCGTTTGCTGGCCGATTACGCGCGCGATTATGGCTTGTTGGCCTCGCTGGGATCGGATTTTCATTATCCTTCGCCGTGGACAGAGCTGGGCCGCAATTTATGGCTACCGAAGGATAGTCAGCCGGTTTGGTGTGACTGGACGTGGTTAGAGGCGGCTGAACAAAAATGGCAATCAGTAAATCAACTAGATAGCGACAAGCCAGACGCGTTACAATAACGAAATACGTTATATTGATAGCGATAAGGATTATCCGGCGCGCAGACCATTCACGCTGGATTTGCGGTGCGCATCCCCACGGGGTCAAGCTACAGCAGGAGGAACCATGAGTCAGTTTTTTTATGTCCACCCAGAGAACCCGCAAGCGCGGCTGATCAAACAAGCGGTGGAAATTGTCCGAAACGGTGGAGTGATCATTTATCCGACCGATTCGGGCTATGCGCTTGGCTGTCAGCTTGAGAACAAACAAGCGTTAGAGCGTATTTGCCGTATTCGCGACCTCGATAAAGATCATAACTTCACCTTGTTGTGTCGCGATCTGTCTGAGTTATCACTGTACGCACGGGTCGATAACGTTGCATTTCGCTTGATTCGTAACAATACACCTGGCGCGTATACGTTTATTTTCAAAGCGACTAAAGAAGTGCCAAAACGGTTGATGAATCCAAAACGGAAAACCATTGGCATTCGTGTTCCAGATAACCAAATCGCTCTGGATTTGCTCGAGGCGCTGGGTGAGCCGCTAATGTCGACCTCACTGATTTTACCGGGTAACGACTTTACCGAATCCGATCCCGAAGCAATTCGCGATCAGTTAGAGCACAGTGTGGATTTGATTATGCACGGTGGCGTATTAGGTGAGCACCCCACCACAGTGGTTGATTTCAGTGAAGGCATGCCTGAGGTTCGCCGTCACGGGAGTGGTGATCCCGCCCCGTTTGATTAATGTCTGACTGCGGGTGAACCAACGCACAGTGTCGCGCGTAATTACCCATGCAATGTTCTTGTTCTGATGTTGCGTCAACCTGTGGTTGACCTTCCATTCCCGCCCAGCCACCTTGCTGGGCGTTTTTTTGTCCAGGTGTTTTGCGATTGACTCAGCCACAACAGCTGATATGCCGTGAACGCGTGAAACTGTTTCTCTATCTCTACGCTTATTGGTATCATTAACGGCTGGCTAACTCATTATCGTTAGCTCTTATGCCAATCGTGACAGTGATGACGCCTGTGAAGGCGACAGTAAGGTAAAAAACATGAGCGAAAAATTACAGAAGGTGCTAGCGCGTGCTGGCGTAGGTTCACGCCGCGAAATGGAAGGATACATTCAAGCCGGCCGGGTGAGTGTTAATGGTGCCGTCGCCAAACTGGGTGACCGCCTTGATGATCCCAGTGCATTGGTGCGTGTTGATGGTCATGCGGTGCAGCTTAATGCGCCTTCTGAGTCTGTGTGTCGCGTTCTTGCATACAACAAGCCAGAGGGTGAACTGTGTACGCGAAGCGACCCAGAGGGGCGTCGTACGGTATTCGATCGCTTGCCCAAATTGAAAGATGCGCGCTGGGTAGCGGTTGGCCGTTTGGATGCCAATACCTCAGGCTTAATGCTGTTCACTACCGACGGTGAACTAGCGAATCGTTTGATGCACCCAAGCCGCCAAGTGCAACGTGAGTACATGGTGCGTGTGTTTGGTGACGTGAACGAAGATATGGTGAAAAACCTTGTTCACGGCGTAGAACTAGACGATGGCGTGGCGCGCTTTGAAGATGTCGTTTATGCGGGCGGCGAGGGGATGAATCACACTTTCTATGTGGTGATTACCGAAGGGCGCAACCGTGAAGTGCGTCGTTTGTGGGAAACCCAAGGTGTGACCGTAAGCCGTTTGAAGCGTGTACGTTACGGCGATATCTATCTTGAAAAAGATCTGCCGCGTGGTGGTTGGCGTGAGATGGATCTGAAAGAAGTGAATTATCTGCGCGAAATGGTAGAGATGAAGCCAGAGTCGCAAACGGTTATCACGCCAGATGATCAAAAGCGTAAAAAGTCGCGCCAGAAGATCCGTCGTGCAGTACGCCGTTACGAAGAGCGCATCGATAGCAATGATAAGCCGAAGAAAACACGTCAGGCTCGTCGGGGTAACGCACCTGCGGCAGGGCCGAAAGGTGGAAGCCCGAAAAAGGGCAATCAGCGCTCGGGCGCGCCGCGTGGTAAAGGCAAACCAAGAACGCGTAAGTAATTCTGCGTGATGTTCGCTAAAGCCCGGCCATGTGCCGGGCTTTCTATTTCTGTGTGACGCTCTAACTCGTCGCGCTCACTATAACAGTTGCAGCCTTATTATCCGTCGTATCGGTTGGCCTCTTTCACTTCAGTTATGATAATGATTATTGTTTGTGTTATCTTGGAGTTTATTTACAATTTTGTCGATAAAGGATGTGATGACAACGGCATTAGCACCAGAGCAAACCGCACGCTTTGATCGTATCGAGCGGGTTCTAGACTTTATCCACGCAAACCTTGACCAACCGCTTTCTGTCAGTGAGTTGGCCGCTCACAGCTGCTGGTCTCGCTGGCAATTGCAGCGCGTGTTCTCGGAACAAACGGGCGTGAGTGTGGCGCATTATGTGCGTGAACTAAGACTTAGCTATGCCGCCAAACAGTTGCTCTCTCGGCCCGATAGAGTGATTGATATCGCGCTGTCGTTTGGGTTTACCTCAGAGGCGAATTTTTCCCGCGCATTTCGTCAGCAGTTCGGGGTGAGTCCTCGTACGTATCGCCAGCGGGGGGTGATGGATGGTATTCGAACACCACTGCATATTACGACACTGGCGACTCCCAATCCGTCTTGGCTGTCGGTGCACATTCAAACGCGATCATCGATCACGCTGGTAGGGCAGACGTCGCCTATATTAGGCTTGTTTGCACCTGAGCCCGATTTTACTGACGTGGTGCCTAAGCTGTGGCGTGATGCGCACGAGGCTGGGTTGATTGATGTTGGTCAGCCAAGCATTGGTGCGATTGATGTGGCCAGTGCTGATACACTTCAAACCCCGTTACCCTACCTCGCCGGTCAGCAGCGAGATGCGCCGTCAAGCCTATCTTTAGCCACGTGGACGGTGCCAGAGGCGACCTATGCGGTGATTACGCATTTGGGGCCCGTGAGTGAACTGCCTAAGACCTTGCATACCTTTATCTATCATTGGTTGCCTGCCTCAGGGTACCGATGCACGGATGGTATCGAGCTTGAAGTCTATCCGCCTGGATATCAACCAGAAGCCGATGACGCGGTAATGACGTACTGGATCCCGCTGGATTGTCACCATCATGCACCAAAATGAACAGTATTCACCATGCACACCTTTAAAATGCGAATGATTCCGTTTTACGTTTAATTTGCATTGAGAGGAAAATCATCATGGATATGGGTTGTGCACGCGTGCAGCAGGTTGCTAGATGGCGACTGTCCCCGTTAGCGATGGCGGTTATGGGGAGCTTGATGCTGCCATCAGCTTATGCCGAGTCGCAACACGCCGAGATGGAAACCATACAAGTCTTAGGCGACACCTACCGCAATACGGCCACGAAAACAGTACTGGCACCAGAAGAAACGCCTCAAGCGGTCACTGTCATCGACCGAGAGGCCATCGAACAGCGCCAAGCCAGTTCACTAAGCGAAGTGGTGCGTTACACACCGGGTGTAAATACTGAGCTGCGGGGTGGGGCCGTCACGCGACTCGATCTCTTTAATATTCGTGGTTTTATCAACTATCAGAACTTTTTTGATGGTCTCGCGGTACCTTACAACACCTGGAATTTACAGCCACAAATCGATCCGATTGCGATTGAACAAGTGGAAGTGTTCAAAGGGCCGACGTCGGTGCTATACGGGAATATTCCACCGGGTGGGATGGTGAATATGATCGCCAAGACACCGCAACAAGAGGCGGCGCACCGTGTGACGATGAGCACCGACTCTGATGCACTGCGTGAAGTGTCTGTTGACAGTACTGGTGCGATTTCTGACACCCCATTGGCGTACCGGATGGTGGCGCTGGCACGACAAAAAGATGGCCAAGCGGGCGATTCAGAAGAAGAGCGTTATGTCGTCGCCCCATCGCTAGATTGGCGGGTGTCGCCAGATACGTTGGTGAACGTTAATCTTTATTACCAAGCGGATCCGGCGGCGGGCATTTATACCTCATTACCGGCCAACGGCTCGGTATTGCATAGTGACCAAGGCAGCCTTTCTAGCGATAGCTTTTCCGGCGACAACAACTGGAATACTTATGATCGTGAGTTTCTGATGCTGGGTTACAAGGTGCAGCACCAGCTCTCATCAAACTGGTCGTTATTGCACTCGGCACGCTACACAGATGCTGATTTGCTGCAAAAAAACATGTATCACCAAAAAAGCGATGACGGCCGCCACTATCCGCGAAACGCTTACTTAACCGATGAAACAATGGCGGCTTGGGTGGTCGATACACAGCTTTCTGGTGATTTGAACTGGGGGTCGGCACAGCACTACACCTTGTTCGGTATTGATTATCAAGATATGTCTTCCGACGTTGACTATGACGATACTTTGGCGAATGTGGTGCCGGATATTGATATTTTCGATCCCGATAATAACCAGGTTAACCCCGACTCACTCAGTTTTGCTTACCAAGAAGACCATGATATTGAAGTGACACAGACTGGCCTCTATGCCCAAGATCAGATCTTGTGGAACCAATGGGTGTTGCTCGCTGGGGCACGTTACGACGAGTACGAGTTAAAAGATGACAAGCAAACCTTAAGTAGTGCCTCAGAGAAAAACATTCGTCACTATAATCTGGCATTCCGTGCCGGCGCCATGTACCAGTTTGACAACGGCATTTCCCCTTATCTGAGTTACTCAGAAAGCTTTGAACCAACCGATATGGATAATCGGGGTAATGTGTTTGACCCTTCCACGGGTAAACAATGGGAAACCGGCCTCAAGTACTTGTCACTAGACGGTAGCACTGGCGTCAACGTGGCGTTGTTCGAGCTTAAAAAGCAAGACGCGCTGGTGAATGATCCCAACGACTCATACGCGAAAATTCAAACCGGTGAAATCCGCTCTCGTGGAATAGAGGTTGAGTTTAATCATGCACTTAGTGTAGAGACGGATGTGGCCTTAACTTATGGCTATATTGATATGGAGATCACGGATGACCCTAACCTAGAGGGCAAGACCCCAGTTTGGGTGCCAGAGCAGACTGCCAGTGCGTGGCTGAATCACCAGGTCAGTGCGGGGACACGCGTGAGTTTAGGCGCACGGTATGTGGGTGAGTCTCAGGGTAACGCCACCAATACCTTTACGGTGCCCGACTATACGGTGTTTGATACCGCGATTAGTTACGATCTTTCGCAAGCATCACCGTCGCTATCAGGCGCAAAATTGTCTCTATCTGCGACAAACTTGTTCGATAAAACCACTTACAGCTGTTTTGATGAATTGAACTGTTGGTATGGGGACGAACGCAACATCAAAGCCAAACTCAGCATCGATTTTTAAATCGGTTTGCTAAAACGAGCGCCCCCAGCCTTGGGGGCGCTGTGTTTAGCGCTTAGGTTGTGCATCAATGCATTGGCCGTGCTCGCCAATACCTTCTGGTGCCATCAAATACAGGTAAAGTGGCATAATATCGAGAGGCGTTTTGAGCGTGTCAGGGTCTTCTCCTGGGAAAGCGCTCGCGCGCATACTGGTGCGGGTACCGCCTGGGTTGATGGCGTTGACTCGTACCTTGGTATCAGACATTTCATCCGCCAGCACTTGCATTATGCCTTCGGTCGCGAACTTAGAAATCGCATAGCTGCCCCAATAAGCACGCCCTTGGTGGCCGACAGTCGATGTGGTAAACACTACGCGAGCATCGTTAGACTTTTTCAATAGTGGCAACAGGGCTTGCGTCATGAGCATGGTGGCTTTGACATTCACCTGCATCACATCGTCATGAGATTTTTCATCAATCTGATCGAACGGGCTCAGCACACCGAGAAGGCCAGCATTATGCAGCACGCCGTCTAAGCGCCCGAACTGCTGTTCAATGGTGTCTGCCATATCCAAATAATGCTGACGCGTGGCACCCAACATATCCAGTGGGATAATCGCAGGCTGTGGCGCGCCCAAAGCATCAATTTCATCGTATACTGCTTCAAGTTTTTTCACGGTGCGGCCGAGAAGGATGACGGTGGCGCCTTTCTCTGCATAGCTAAGCGCGGCTTGGCGGCCAATGCCAGCGCCCGCACCGGTCACCAAAATCACACGCCCGTCAAGCGCGTTTGAGCTTACTTGGTAGTCCACGATATAAATCCTTATTTATTGTTAAACGTAGATTATTGTAAGGTTGCGGGTAAGGTGTGACAACCAAGTGCGTGATGTACGGTTAACGGCATTGCCAACATAGCGACAAAAAAGAGGATACAACATTGGATTTCATTGCGGATTATGGGCTTTTTCTGGCAAAAGTCGTCACTTTCTTATTAGCGGCATTTGTATTGGTCGCTTTAGTGCGCGCCGCGAGCGACAAAGGGGGGCAAAAAGGTAGCCTAAAGCTCACTGACTTAACTGAGCGGTTTAAGCATTATCGTCAATCGCTAGAGCAGCACTTGTACAATGAATCGTCGTTAAAAGCGCGAGAGAAAGACGAGAAAAAAGCCAAGAAGAAAGAAGAAAAGGCGCAAAAAGCCGCAGCCAAAAAGCAAAATGAGCGATCGGCTCAACGGGATCCACAATTGTTTGTGATCCACTTTAAGGGCAGCATCGATGCCCGCGAAGTGGAGGCGTTGCGAGAAGAAGTCACAGCGATTTTGTCGGTAGCAACCGAACAGGACGAAGTCTTGGTCAACGTCGAGAGTGGTGGCGGTATGGTGCATGGCTACGGCCTCGCGGCGTCTCAGCTGGCACGCTTCCGTCAAGCAGGCGTGCCCTTAACCGTGGCGGTTGATAAAGTGGCCGCAAGCGGCGGGTATATGATGGCATGCGTCGCGGATAAGTTGATTGCAGCGCCGTTTGCGATCATTGGCTCGATTGGGGTGATTGCCCAGCTGCCCAACTTTAACAAGTTGCTTAAGAAGAACGATATTGAATTTGAGCAGCTGACCGCCGGTGAATTTAAGCGCACGCTAACCATGTTTGGTGAAAACACTGACAAAGCGCGCGAGAAGTTCAAAACGGAACTGGAAGAAACCCATGGCCTGTTCAAGGCGTTTATCAGCGAATACCGCCCGTCTCTTAATGTCGATAAGGTTGCCACCGGTGAACACTGGTTTGGTAACCAAGCATTGAGTCTGGGATTGATTGATGAGGTCTGTACCAGCGACGAGTATTTGTTCCAGGCGGCGAATAACGAGCGAAAAGTGCTGTCGGTGTCTTACCATCAGCGTAAAAACATTGCTGAAAAGCTTGCTGGCGCATCCGCGGAGGTGGCAGATCGTGTGCTGCTAAAATGGATTAGTCGTGGTCAGCGTCCGTTGGTTTAACTCACTTCCCGAGTGCTGCCTGTTAGCGTTGGGCGATAAACAACGGAAGAAAATAGCGGTAACAGGCGCACGATAATGAGCGAAATAGCCATAATAATGTGAGCCAAGCCAAAGATTACCGCATCCATTTAGCTATTTTGCGTGCGGCAATGGTAATGATTAGCGCGTTTTTGCCGGAAACCGGCATGAAGAACAATCGGGATATTACCATCACAATTGCTTAACAATTGTGGAAGGGACGAGCAATCAGCGTGTTTTGCTGCGAATTTAGTTGATATTCGGCTAGACTCGCTCAATATTGTAAACAGATAGCGGCACTCCGGCATGGAAGTGCAACGCAACGAATTTTCGACAGTTTTAGCGCAAAGGGCGTCAATTAGGTCATTATGGGCAAATCTCTCGTCATCGTGGAGTCCCCAGCAAAGGCGAAAACGATCAATAAATATCTCGGCAAAGACTTCGTGGTGAAGTCGAGTGTCGGACATGTTCGTGACTTGCCAACTGGAGCGACGCAAGGCGGTAAAAAGGCCGCACCTGTGTCCACGAAAGGGCTCAGCGCCGAAGAAAAAGCGCGCATTAAAAAAGAAAAAGAACAGAAGGCGCTCATCAACAAGATGGGCGTTGATCCTTACAATGGCTGGCAAGCAAAATACCAAGTGTTGCCCGGTAAGGAAAAAGTCGTCGCCGAGCTTAAGTCACTGGCTGAGAAAGCCGACAACGTTTATCTCGCAACGGATTTGGACCGCGAAGGGGAGGCCATTGCTTGGCACCTGCGCGAACTCATCGGTGGTGATAACGACCGCTTCAAACGCGTGGTCTTTAATGAGATCACCAAAAATGCGATCACACAGGCGTTTGACGCACCGGGTGACGTCAATATCGACGGTGTCAACGCACAGCAAGCGCGGCGTTTCCTCGACCGTGTGGTGGGCTTTATGGTCTCGCCGTTGCTATGGAAAAAAGTGGCGCGAGGCTTGTCGGCCGGTCGTGTGCAGTCGGTCGCGGTAAAGCTGCTTGTTGAACGTGAGCATCAGATAAAAGCTTTTATTCCCGAAGAGTTTTGGGATGTGCACGCCGACACGCTCACACCGAAAGAGCAGGCGCTGCGACTGCTCGTGGCGCAACAAAATGGCAAAGCCTTTAAGCCGAAAAATAAAGATGAGGCAATGGCGGCGGTGTCGGCGCTTGAGCACGCCAGCTTTGTGGTGCGTGATCGCGAAGATCGCCCCTCAACGAGTAAGCCCTCGGCGCCTTATATCACCTCAACATTGCAGCAGGCGGCAAGCACGCGTCTTGGCTTTGGGGTGAAGAAAACCATGATGTTGGCGCAACGCTTGTATGAAGCTGGCTATATCACTTACATGCGTACCGACTCGACTAACCTCAGCAAAGAAGCGGTCGAAGCGGCTCGTGGCCACATTGCCAGCGAATACGGTGAGAAGTACTTACCAGCGTCGGCGAACGTGTATGGTGCCAAAGCCAACGCTCAAGAGGCGCACGAGGCCATCCGGCCTTCTGATGTGGCTGTCAATGCCAGTGATTTGCAGGGGATGGACCCTGATGCGCATCGTCTGTACGACTTGATTTGGCGCCAGTTTGTGGCCTGCCAAATGGTACCGGCAAAATATGACTCGACGACCTTGACGGTCGACGCGAGCGATTACACCTTGAAAGCAAAAGGGCGCACACTGCGCTTTGACGGTTGGACTCGGGTACAGCGTCCTTCAGGTAAAAATGAAGACCAAACCTTGCCAGCGGTTGAGGTGGGTGAATCACTGACACTCGACAAGCTTGATCCGAAACAACACTTTACTAAGCCACCCGCCCGTTATACCGAAGCGGCCTTGGTCAAAGAGTTAGAAAAAGCGGGCATTGGTCGTCCATCGACGTACGCGTCTATTATTTCCACGATACAAGACCGCGGTTATGTGCGAGTTGAAAACCGTCGCTTCTATGCTGAGAAAATGGGCGAGATTGTCACTGATCGTCTCAACCAAAGCTTTGCCGATTTGATGGACTATGACTTTACCGCTCGTATGGAAGCGTCGCTCGATAAAATTGCCGAAGGTGAAGCCGACTGGAAAGCGGTGCTTGATGATTTCTTTGCGGATTTCACCGCTGAGTTAGGCCAAGCTGAGCAGGATGAAGACGAAGGTGGAATGAAACCCAACAACATGGTGATGACAGATATCGACTGTCCAACCTGTGGGCGTAAAATGGGGATTCGTACCGCATCGACTGGCGTGTTCCTCGGTTGTTCGGGCTACGCATTACCCCCGAAAGAGCGGTGTAAAACCACCATCAACTTGATGGACGAAGATGGTATTGTCAATGTGCTCGAAGAGGACGTTGAAACCGCTGATCTTCGGGCGATGAAGCGTTGTCCGATTTGTGAAACGGCAATGGACTCTTACCTCATTGATCAGCATCGCAAGTTGCACGTGTGTGGTAATAACCCGAGCTGCGAAGGCTATGTGGTTGAAAAAGGGGAGTTCAAACCCAAAGGCTACGATGGGCCTGTGGTAGAGTGCGACAAATGTGGTAGCGACATGGTGCTGAAAAATGGCCGTTTCGGTAAATACATGGGTTGCACCAACGAGGAATGTAAGAATACGCGTAAGATCCTCAAAAATGGGGACGTTGCGCCACCGAAAGAAGATCCGGTGCACTTCCCAGAGTTGCCATGTGAAAACTCGGATGCCTATTTCGTGTTACGTGATGGTGCCTCTGGCCTATTTATGGCCGCGAGTAATTTCCCCAAATCCCGCGAGACACGTGCGCCGCTGGTGGAGGAACTTCATCGCTTCAGAGACCGCATTTCGGACAAGTTCAAATACCTTGCCGATGCGCCGCAGGAAGATCCCGATGGACGTCCTACTGTGGTTCGTTTTGCACGTAAAACCAAAGAGAATTACGTGCGTAGCGAGGAAGATGGCAAGCCAACGGGCTGGTCAGCCTTCTTTGTTGACGGTCAGTGGGAAGTCACTGATAAACGCAAGAAGAAAGCCAAAGCCTAATGCGCGTATCACGCCAATGATTTAAACCCGCCGCCAAGGCGGGTTTGTTGTTTTAGGGCAAGCACGCCTTTGCTTGATCCTCCCCAATATCTCTTCGATAACAGTTGTTAAAATCTCGCCTTTGTCTTTTTCCGCTGAGGCGTTATGGAGCTGCATCAACTCGTTAATACACTAGGCCAAGATTTAAAACACCGTTATGGCGAACGTGTTCATAAGCTCACACTGCATGGCGGTTTTAGCTGTCCCAATCGTGATGGCACGCTCGGGCGGGGCGGTTGCACCTTTTGCAATGTCGCATCCTTTTCTGATGAAACCGCGCAGCACCAATCCGTTAGCCACCAGTTGCACCAGCGTGCGAAAGAGGTAGACCGAGCACGTCGTTATCTGGCGTATTTTCAAGCTTATACCAGTACTTATGACGAGGTTGCGCGGTTAAAGGCTTTGTACGAGCAAGCATTAGCGCGTGAAAACATGGTCGGGCTATGTGTTGGTACACGGCCAGATTGTGTGCCCAGCCAGGTTTTGACGCTGTTGGCGGGTTATCGTCAACAAGGATTTGAAGTGTGGTTAGAGCTTGGTTTACAAACGGGTCATGACAAGACGTTGAAACGCATTAACCGTGGCCATGATGTGGCAGTGTACGAGCGAATCACTCAACAAGCCCGTGCACTGGGCATTAAAGTATGCACGCATTTGATTGTTGGTCTGCCCGGAGAGGGCATTACCGATCATCAAACAACGATTGACCGGGTCGTGAGCACAGGCACCGATGGGATTAAACTGCACCCGCTACATATTGTCGAGGGTAGCACCATGGCGAAAGCGTGGCGTGCAGGGCGTCAAGACGCGATTACGTTAGAAGACTACGTCGACAGCGCCAGTATGATGATCCAGCGAACGCCTCCTGAGGTGGTGTATCATCGCGTGTCTGCGAGTGCACGTCCACCGACGTTACTGGCCCCTTCATGGTGCGAGAATCGCTGGCTAGCGATGACCGCCATCGCTAACCAGCTGGACAAACACGGTGCACAAGGGGCTGCGCTCGGCACCTCTTTTATCGCGCGTTAGGCTCTGATTGTGACGAGGAAAGGCCGGGAGTGAGCCGGCGCAGAAGCTGTCCAATATCTTGCAGCATCAGATATAAACAGGGCACCAGAAACAGCGTTAGCAAGGTGGCAAACATCACCGCAAAGCCAAGTGCGACGGCCATAGGGATCACAAATCTTGCTTGCAGGCTGGTTTCAAACATGATGGGCAACACCCCCGCAAAGGTGGTGATAGACGTCAGTGTGATGGCCCGAAAGCGGGCACAGCCTGCGTCGATCACTGCTTTTTTGATCGCAACCCCCGCGTGACGCGCTCGATTAATATAGTCAGTCATCACCAGCGCATCGTTGACCACCACGCCTGCGGCGGCAATCAAACCAAAGGTCGACATCATACTTAAATCAATATCAAACCAATAATGTCCCCAAATAGCACCCGTTAAGCTAAAAGGGATCACCGACATGATAATCAGTGGTTGCGTATAGCTTTTTAAGGGCACGGCCAATAACGCATAGACCACAATCATCCCGGCAACAAAGAAAAGCTTTTGTTCATCTTGCTGTGCTTGTTGTTCTTCAATCGAACCACTGAGTTCACTAGTGACATCCGGATAATCGGCCAATACCTCTGGTATGACGGATTGTTGAATGGTTTCCACTACTTCATTGGGTTCGACTAACTCTTCATCAATCGCGCCATAGACATAAACCGTTCTAAATCCTGCTTCGCGGCGCAGGCTACTCACACCGGGTTGTTGCTCCAGTTTCACCACATCGCCCAACATGACTTGTTGACCGGCTGGGGTGGTGATCACGGCATAACGCAGTGATGAAAATGCCTCCCGCGTTAATTTGGGGTAACGTACCATGACTTTTATTTCTTCACCGTCACGGATTAGGCGTTGGGCTTCCCCGCCATAGAAACTCCCTCCTACCTGTTGAGCAATGGTGGTGAGATCCAGCCCCAGATCATGAGCCACGGGCGTGAGGGAAATGAGCACTTCCTGACTGCCTGAATCGATGGATGAGGACACATCGAAAAGACCCGCTTGCTGGTTAAGGCGCGACATTAAAGCACGTCCGGCCGCATTGAGTGTGTCGATGTTGGGCCCAAAGAGGAGAAAGCCAAACTCATCACCTTGTTCTCCACCATTCACGTCATCTTGAATGGTGAGTTTTTTAACTCCTGGGATCTCCGGCATCGCCTCACGCCAGCGCCGCGACAATTCGAAGGTGGTAAAGGGGCGCAATGTATCATCGACTAAAGGGATCACCAGTTGTCCCGAGGTTCGCCCTTCATTAAATACGAGCGTGTCTTGCACCATGGCTTGGCCCGTCTCGGCTTCTGTAGCGTTATCGACGCGGTAGACCATGCCTTCAATGGCTTTGAGTGCGGCAATCGTTTGCTCACTCGAGGCGTTATTGTTCATCTCTAGGCGAATATTGGGAAAATCATGCGGGACTTTGGGCGTCGGCACCATACGCACGTGGCTGGCAACCACCAATGAAATACTGATAGCCAATAAGGCAACAAACAATGCGAAAGCGGACCAGCGCCAATGTACCGCGAAGGTGACGGCGCGGCGGTATGGTCCATTGACAAAGCGATGGAATTGCCGATTAAAACGCGAGCGGAAGCTATTTGTTTTGGGCGTGGAAAAGTGGGTGTGCGCCAAGTGAGCGGGCAAAATAAGCTTCGACTCTACCAAGCTAAAGATGAGACACAAGATGACGATTGACGCGATGCCAAAGAAAAAAGCGCGTTCAGGGCCGCTTGACATGATAAAAGGTGCAAAAACGGCAATGGTGGTGAGCACGCCAAACGTGGCAGGGGTGGCAACACGCTGCGCCCCGGCGACAACGTTATTGACGCCGCCACCTTTGTGCTCCACTTCGGTATAAACACTTTCGCCGATAACGATCGCGTCATCGACGACAATCCCCAACACCATAATGAACGCAAACAGTGAAACGATGTTAATGCTTACCCCAATCACTGGCATTAGCATGACCGCGCCAAGAAAGCATACGGGCAAACCGATAAGCACCCAGAGGGCAAGTTTAAAGCGCAAAAACAATGTCAGCAGTAGCGCAACCAATACCGCCCCTTGTAATAAGTTTTTTAGCATCATATCAAGGCGGGCATTAAGGTAGTGTGTCATGTCGACCACCGATTTGAGTGCCAGCCCGGCGGGCAATGCTGCGTTTTTGTTTTGTATGTAGTCTTTGACGGCGTCGGCAACGGTCACCATATTTTCGCTAGCGGTTGCATTCACCGAGAGAAAAATTGCGTTCTGCCCCGAGTACTTAAAGTAACGCTCGCCTTCGGTAAACCCGTCTTTGATGGTGGCAATATCCTGCAGCAATAACCGACTGCCATTGGGGCCGATTTTAATTGGGATCTGGCGAAACTCATCACCGCGATAACGCTGGTTCTCGACGCGAATTGCAATCATGCCGCTGTCGGTACGTACTTCACCGGCAGAGAAGTTGGCGGAATAGCGGGCAATGGCGTCACTCACCTGATTAAGCGTGAGGTTATACTTGCGCAGAATACGGGGGGCTACCTCGATGGCAATCTCGTAGGTAGGGGCACTGAGCTCCACCAAGGTGACGTCCTTGAGTTGGAGGAGTTCGTCTTCAATGTCCTGTGCCGCGCGTTTTAGCTCAGTGAGCGGCTTATTGCCTACCACTGCCATTTGAATGACGGTTTGGCGAAACTCCACTTGCGCGACATTAAGCGGTTCCATCGACGCGGGGAGATTAGAGAGGGCATCGACCTCTTGCTTTACGCGGTCCAGGACGAGATTGAGATCTTCCCCAACATCCACTTCGATTTCTACTTGACCAAATCCGCGCCGCGCGGTTGAAACCACCGATTCGATCCCGGTGACATCTTTAATGGCTTCCTCCACTTTAACTAAGATGCTCTCCTCTACCTCTTGGGGGGAGGCGCCGGGATAGTCAGCGGTAATATGAATATAGTTAATCTCGATGTTAGGGAACATCTGTCGCTGAATGAAAAAGTAACTGGAAACCCCCATGATGAGTACAAACACCATGATCAGGTTTGCAGCAACCGGATTGTGGGCAAAATAGGCAATGAGCCCACGCGTTGGCGTGTCAGCATTACTCATTTTCACCCTCCGGCGATACCTGAGATGCCACGCGAACCGTCATGCCAGGCTCGGGGAATTCAGGCAGCGTGGTAACTACTTGGTCATCATCGCTTAAGCCTTGGTCAGCGTAGATATACTGGCCTTCCGTTCTCACCACGCGCAGTGTACGCGGGGTGAGTTTTCCTGCTTGATCGACGACCCAAACTTGGCGATTGTTCATCAAGGATTGCGGAAGCTTAAAGACGTTCTCCAACGTTGCCCCTTTGAAAGTCGCCTCGATATAACTGCCAAAGGGTAGGGCAGGTTTAGCCGATTGGGTGCCGTAAGGATCATCAAGGCGCACCACAACTCGCATCATGCGGGTGCTTTGCTCCACGATGCCTAGATCGCGCTCGAGCCGTGCTTGGCGTTGAGTCGGTTCGCTGCCGTTGCGGGTAAGCTGAACCTCGATCCCCGCTAATGGTGTAGGGAGAAAGAGTGTGTCGAAGCCAGCAATAGGCAAATGCACTTCCGCAGCCTCGATGCTATTAAGTACCCCCACCGGGCTTCCTGCGTTAATGTACTGCCCAACCCCGACGTCTCGCGACACGACGAGCGCATCGTAAGGGGCGGTCACTTGGCAGTTTTCTAAGTCGCGTTGTGCGCGCTTTAACGCCGCTTGTGCCGATTTTACGCGGGCTTTTGCACTGAGTACTTGTGGCTTGCGTAAATAGAGATCGGTGACTTGTGAGGATGGAAGGCTTTTTGCCTGACGTCGTGCCACTGCCGCCTGGGCTTGTTCTTCTATCAAGGCCGCTTTTGCACTGGCAAGGTCGGCTTCGGCGCTCAGTACCGCGGCTTGATAGTTATCAGGCTCAATTGAAAACAGCACATCACCACGTTTAACAATGCCGCCAGCAACGAAATTTGGATGCCATGCGACCACTTCACCGGACACTTGGGCAGAAAGCTGTGTGGTCTCTACGGGGGTGACTTCACCGTGTGCCCGTAAAACCACTTGATGTTGAGTTGGGTGAACAACGCGTGTCTCAACAATCGGTGGGGGCGGGGACGCAGCATTTTCTTGAGTAGCTGTCTCTGTTGCCGCGATGGCGGTATAGCCAAGATAGCCAAGACCGAGAATAACAAGAGGTAAAAACCAACGTAGTCCTTTCATTGATGCCGGGATCCTTTTTCGCCATGGCGTGGTGGTGTGTTGCGCTATGGGGGGCGCTTAACGCTTCATTGACTAATTTATCACGCGAATCTGTTGATTGAATGACAGGTCAACCTAACTTTTGATGCGCATCAGTTTTTCTATAACGGCGAGTACGGCTCAATATGCAACAGCGATCGTTGTGCGGTGATGCAAAAAGCCCTCAATCGCGAGACAAGGCTTTGTCGCGGGGGAATACCGATGACGAAAACAGAGTTTAAGCCGTAGTTATTTTTCATAAAAAAATTACATTTACCCTCAATTTTAGGCGTTTTTTTTGCCGTTTTTGACGATAAAAAAACCTTTTTTATGTAAAAAAAGACCTTTCCC
>NZ_MUFA01000026.1:0-52740 GCF_001995955.1 Salinivibrio sp. PR6
ATCCTGTATGGGACAATCAAAACCAGCTAACCCATTTTATATCGGTACAAGCCAATATTACGCAAGTCAAGCAAACCTATTTAGATTTCACCCGCAAACTGGATGCTATTGGCGGCGCGCTCGTCATTATGGAGATTGACGCTACTGGCAAGCTTGATTCCGTGAACCCCTTATTTGAAGAGGCGCTGGGGCAGATTGACAAGTCATGTGAGGAGGCTTCACGTTCTATTTATCATCAAATTACTCACGAATTAAAAGAAGCGATTAATAAACAAGGGCATGCTTCGGCGTTGATCGAGTTTGATGGTCAACATGACCAACTGGCGATTGATGCGAGAATCTGTGTACTTAAAGATTTATCCGGCAACATACTCAATTATGTCATGTTCGGTATCGATATCAGTACGCGGCGTAAAACCGTCGCAAAAACACAAACATCAATGCAGTCCGTCTCTCAGTCCAGCCAAGAGGTCATGAAAATCATTGATACCATCAACAACATTTCAGAGCGCACTAACTTACTCGCACTCAACGCCGCCATCGAGGCTGCTCGCGCGGGTGAGGTTGGGCGTGGTTTTGCCGTGGTCGCCGATGAGGTTCGTCAGTTAGCCCAAAGCTCTCACCAATCGAGTAAACAAATCAGTGAATTAGTAAAAGCACAGTGAAAAGCATCGATGAACTGGCCACCTTGTTGAATGACATAGAGAGCTAGAACGCCGAGAAGCCCAAGAGCCAACACTCGCGCCATCTATTTACTCAAAAACTAAATTAGCATTGACTTATATTAAAACCTCAGTATGCTGCGTGTCTGATTTAATCGTAACCTGTTTTGACTCACTGAAAGGAAAATCATGACATTTCAAATTCCATGGGAAGCCTTAGTTGGTGGCATGCTTGTGGGCACAGCCTGTCTGGCACTATTAGCTTTCAATGGTCGCATTGCGGGGATCAGCGGTATAGTGTCAGGCGCGTTGTCATCACGCGGTCGTGAGGCACAATGGCGAGGGTTGTTTTTGCTGGGTATGATCACTGCCGGCGTCTTAATGCCATTCATTGGCTTCGAATTGCCCGACTACACAAGCCTTACACCGGGATTAACACCTATGGTTGCCGTACTCGCAGGATTATTGGTCGGGGCAGGAACAACGCTCGGAAACGGCTGTACCAGCGGTCATGGTATTTGTGGTATGGGTCGCTTGTCGAAACGGTCTATTGTGGCAACGCTTACTTTTATGAGTGCTGCCTTTGTCACTGTTTTTGTTCGTTTACACCTTTAAGGACGTTTATCGCTTATGTTCCGCCTTGTTGCTCTACTCTCAGGCTTTATCTTCGGTGTGGGTATGATGGTGTCAGGCATGACCAACCCGTCTAAGGTGATTGGCTTTCTAGATGTATTCGGCCAGTGGGACCCCAGCCTTGTGTTTGTGATGGGTGGTGCGCTGCTGGTTTTTGTTCCCGGCTACTTTTTGGCCGTGCGTCGGCAGAAAAAACCCTTAATGGCCGATCAATTTTGCCTGCCTAAAACGCGAAAGATTGACAAAAAGCTCGTCGGCGGCGCATTACTCTTTGGCGCCGGCTGGGGACTCGCTGGACTTTGCCCAGGCCCAGCAATCACGGCCATTGGCTCAGGATCGCTCCCAATTGCTTTATTTATGATTAGCATGCTCGTTAGTATGCGTTTTGCCGCCTACCTTCAGCAGCCACCTGCCTCCTCCCCATTAAACGCTTAAAGATCTAGCAAGGGATTATGCGCCCTAATTATCTATTTTTATTAGGGCGCTAGTCTTCCATACTAATTGGCGAGGCGCTGAACCGTATCTGAGACTTCCTCAGCACCAGCATAAATATCACGCATCACGGCTTCCGCTGACGTAATCTTTTCTCGGCTCTGTTCGGATTCTGCGACGACTTCTTCCATCGACCCACTCACCCCCTGAGTTAATTTTCTGTTTTCATCGACAACATTTGCGATTTGTGTTGTCGATTCACTGGTGCGTTTGGCTAAACTTCTCACCTCGTCAGCGACCACGGCAAACCCTCTGCCCATCTCGCCGGCTCGTGCCGCTTCAATCGCCGCATTCAGGGCGAGTAAGTTGGTTTGTTCGGCAATTTGATTGATGGTGGTGACAATCTCTTCAATGCTCTGTGCATGCTCAGTCAGTTGATGGAGCTGCTCTGCCGTGGATTGCATTTTTTCTGTGACATGACTCGTAATGTCAACGGCCTCTTTGAGCAAGGCACTACCACCCTCAACATGTTGAAGTGTCGCGGCTGAAGAGTGATGAGCGAGTTCAGCAGCTTGTGAAACTGCATGGCTTTTCTGCACGCTAGTGGTTATATTTGAAGCAAATTTCACCACTTTCTCAACACGCCCACTATCACCGAATATTGGATTATAGGTGGCCTCTAACCAGATTTCGTTGCCAAATTTATCACGGCGTTGATACTGCCCGCTTTTAAATTGTCCATTTTCTAGCTCTGCCCAGAAATCCGGATTTTTCTCATAAAAATCGGCGTCGCAAAACATGCGATGATGTTGCCCTGTGATTTCATCTAATTCATATCCCACTGTGGCTAAAAAGTTATCGTTAGCATGGATAATGTTGCCTTGGGGAGTAWAAACGATGGCCGCCATTGAACGATCAAGGGCTGTAAATAAGGCCTCTTTTTTAGTTTTTTCTTGGTGGATCCGCGTCACGTCCGACGCGATTTTGCGGACTTTAATCACTTTTCCGGTCTTGTTTTTAACCGGAAAATAGGTCGCATCCATCCAAATTTCGTTACCGTTTTTATGTCGGCGCCGGACAACTCCCTTTTGCCTTTCACCCTGACCGAGCCGCGCCCAAAAATCTCGGTATTCTTGAGACTGCGAGGTTTCAGGAAAACAGACCACAGAGTGGTGTTGCCCGACAACCTCTTCAAACTCATAACCGATAATATCCAACAGCAACTGGTTGCAATTAAGGACAGTTCCATCTGTCGAGAATGTAATGGTGGCAACACTTTCGTTTATCGCATCAAGCTCTATCTCTAGATGCTCTCTATTTTTCTCACTCTCGGCAAGCAAGCGTTTTGTTTGATTAAACATCATGGTGGCTCCCTATTACCTCTAGGCCCATATTTTTGCTCTTTGCGCTTCTCATCTGCTGTGGCTAGCCAATCCACATGAGCGCTTGAGAGCATGTTAAATGACGTCTATTCGCGTCATATCAAATAGCATAGCGAATCACCATGGTTACACCAGTCAGACTTTTTAATGAACAAGCATGATAGGTGTCAATTATGTAAGTAAATAATAAAAACTATGCTAAACAATAGGATGAATAATTATTTTTTGTATATTTAGTTTGCCAAACCATCCAACAAAGCAGCCACTGTATCAATGAATGGTGTAATACTTATTGCGCCACCCATTGCACTCATACTATTGAATGAGATGCCGACTGACTATTACGAAGAAAACAACCCCGACGACAAATACCGATCGCCGCGATCGCAAACAATGGTCACCACCACAGAGCCGGGTTCGGCTTTGGCGACTTGCAGGGCCGCAAACACCGCACCACCCGAGCTAACCCCCGCACAAATACCCTCTTCTCTGGCTAGGGCGCGCGCGGTCTCTTTCGCATCTTGCTCGGAAATGTCCATCACTGCATCAATGTGCTCGTCGGTATAAATGCCGGGAAGATATTCAGCTGGCCAGCGGCGAATACCAGGAATCGCGCTCCCCTCTGTCGGTTGTAAACCAATGGTTTTAATCGCGGAATTTTGCGTTTTTAAGTACTTTGAGGTTCCCACAATGGTACCTGTGGTGCCCATGCTGGCAATAAAGTGGGTAATTTGTTGCTGGCTTTGTTGCCAAATTTCTGGCCCTGTACCCGTTAAGTGCGCCTGCCAGTTATCCGGGTTATTGAACTGATCCAACACTTTGCCCTTACCCTGTGCTTGCATGGATAAAGCTAAATCGCGAGCGCCCTCCATCCCCGCCGCTTGAGAGACGAGGATCAACTCACTGCCATAGGCTCGCATGGCATCTTTGCGCTCCTGTGTGGCGTTTTCAGGCATGATTAAAATCAGTCGATAACCTTTAATCGCCGCCGCCATCGCCAACGCGATCCCTGTGTTGCCACTGGTCGCTTCAATCAAGGTATCGCCGGGTTGGATATCACCCCGCGCTTCTGCCTGCACGATCATATTAAGTGCGGGTCTGTCTTTCACCGAACCGGCCGGATTATTGCCCTCGAGTTTGACTAAAACAGTGCTACCTGTCGCTGCGGCTAGGCGCTGCAAGCGCACCAAAGGGGTCTGACCCACATAATCTTCAAGCGTGGGGAAATCAGCCACGTTGTTTACCTCTGCATGTTTCATGAATTGCCTGCCTGATGGATGCTCTCAACACCGCATAAGACACTGTCTATCGCCACATCCTACAAGGAGGCTTGACACGACACGCAGACATTTTTTCACTAACATATACAAAATGGTTATATTTAAACTGTTTTTTATTCCCTTCAATTGCTTTTATTCTGTGACCTATCCCAACTTTCTTTGCTGATAACAGCAACAAACGGCCATCAAGGATTTAACAATGAAGGTATTCAAAACTCTGGCTCTTTCGGCCTTGCTTGCCACCAGCGCGGCGCCGGTATCTGCCGCCGAGCAAACCCTCTTGAATTCATCTTACGATATCGCACGTGAGCTTTTTGCTGATTACAATCCGCTGTTTGCAGCGCACTGGCAAGAAAAAACCGGAGAATCGGTGACCATTAAGCAGTCGCACGGTGGATCCTCGGCGCAGGCGCGCGCCATCATGCAAGGGCTGCAAGCGGATGTGGTCACCTTCAACCAAGTCACGGATGTGCAGGTGTTGTACGATCGCGGCAAGTTGATCGACAAAAACTGGAAAGAGAATTTCCCCAACAGTAGCTCGCCGTACTACTCAACCACCGCGTTTTTGGTGCGCAAGGGCAACCCAAAGAACATTGAAAATTGGGATGATTTAGCCAAGGACGACGTAGCCTCTGTTTTCCCAAACCCAAAAACCTCTGGTAACGCCCGTTATACCTACCTTGCCGCACTCGGTTATGCACAAAAGGCATTCGGCAAAGATAACACCGAGCAGCAAGACCAATTTTTGAAACAGCTTCTCGCCAATGTGGCGGTGTTTGATACCGGCGGCCGCGGCGCAACCACCTCGTTTGTTGAACGCGGAATTGGCGATGTGCTGGTCACCTTTGAATCAGAGGTCAACAATATCCGCCAGCAATATGGCAGTGATAAATACGATATTGTGGTGCCTAAAACCTCGATTTTGGCCGAGTTCCCCGTCGCCGTGGTCGAGCGCAACGCCAAACGCAACGGCACCACTGAGCTGGCGACCGAGTATTTGTCTTACCTTTACAGCGAAAAAGCACAACGCTTACTGGCCGATTTTAACTACCGCGTCCATCATCCTGACGTGGTCAAAGACCATGCCGATCGTTTCCCTGAAGTCGAACTGCTGACCGTAGAAGCTATCGCAGGGAGTTGGGATCAGGCCATGAAAACGCATTTTGCCAGTGGCGGAAAACTCGACCAACTACAACGCCGTTAATGCTTTCTAGGTATTGAGACGCTATGCCATCGCTATCGTATCAACGCCAATCGATCCCTTGGGCAGCACGTCAGCAGCGCGTGCTGCCCGGGTTTGGCATCAGTTTGGGCGTGTCTTTGCTGTTCATCAGCTTGATTCTGCTGTTACCGGCCAGCGGCCTTATCATGCAGACCAGCCAAATGACATGGCAAGAATACTGGTTTGCCATCACTGACCCACGGATTGTCGCCAGTTATAAAGTCACGGCCGGTGCGGCGCTGATTGCCTCATTATTAAACGGTGTGATTGGCCTACTCTTTGCGTGGGTGCTGGTGCGATACGACTTTGCAGGCAAACGCTTCGTCGATGCGCTGGTTGATTTGCCGTTTGCTCTGCCCACCGCCGTTGCCGGCGTCACGCTCGCCACCCTGTACGCCGATAACGGCTGGATAGGCAGTGTGCTTGCTAACGTCGGTATCCAAGTTGCCTACACGCCGCTTGGGATCGTGATTGCCATGATGTTTACCAGCTTGCCGTTTGTGGTGCGTACCGTCCAACCCGTGTTGGAGGAAATTTCCCAAGAGGAAGAAGAGGCCGGTACTGTGCTCGGGGCGAGCGACGCTGCGGTATTTTGGCGGATTATTCTGCCGACCATCAAGCCAGCGTTGTTAGTCGGTGTGGCCTTATCGTTTACCCGCAGCTTAGGTGAGTTTGGCGCGGTGATTTTTATTGCTGGCAATATGCCCTACGTCAGCGAGATCACGTCGCTGATGATCTTTGTTCGCTTGCAAGAGTTTGATTTCCCAGCGGCTAGCGCCATTGCCTCGGTGATCTTGATGGTATCCCTGTCATTGTTGTTTGCCATTAACCTTTGGCAAGGTCGCTACTTAAAGCGCATTCACGGGCGATAAGGACACCTTATGAGTACAAACACGGTGAGAATCGGTGATACCCCATGGATCAGGCGCAGTTTAATCGCGCTTATGCTGCTGCTCGTGGCGCTGGTGTTGGTTGTGCCACTGGTGAGCATCTTTTCCATTGCCTTCGCCGATGGCATCACAAGTTATTTTCAGCATTTACTCGCACCGGATACCCGCCACGCGATTGGCCTTACATTGTTGGTGGCCATTCTCACGGTGCCCATCAACCTCGTATTTGGCGTGATGTTGGCATGGGCCGTCACCCGCTTCCAATTTCCGGGGCGAAAACTGATCACCACCTTGATTGATATCCCGTTTGCCGTATCGCCCGTGGTCGCAGGCTTACTCTATTTGCTGCTTTATGGCAGTAACGGCTGGCTAGGCGCATGGCTATTTGAGCATGATCTTCAAGTGATGTTTGCCCTACCCGGCATTGTGTTGGTCACTATTTTTGTTACCTGCCCTTTTGTCGCCCGCGAGCTGATCCCGCTCATGCAACAGCAAGGGCAAGCAGAGGAAGAAGCGGCGGTGGTGTTAGGCGCATCATGGTGGCAGCTTTTTCGCCGCGTCACCTTGCCCAATATTAAGTGGGCCCTCATCTACGGGGTCATTTTGACTAATGCGCGCGCCATCGGCGAGTTTGGGGCGGTCGCTGTGGTGTCAGGCAGCATTCGCGGTCAAACCAATACCCTGCCTTTGCAGGTACAGCTGCTCTATGAGGACTACCAAACCCAAGCGGCGTTTGCCTGTGCGTCATTACTTGCCTTTATGGCTCTCGCCACCTTGGCGCTAAAAGCTTTGGTGGAATGGCGTCAGCATCGTGTGCACGCCAGTACCGCGCCGATGGATGAAAGCAGTGCATCAACGCCTGCCCACTTAACCTTACAAACGAACCAGAGTGAGCCGTAAGCCATGCGCATTCAACTGAACGATATCACCAAACACTTTGGCCAATTCCAAGCGTTATCGCCGTTATCACTCACCATTGAGCAAGGTGAAATGATGGGGCTGCTTGGCCCCTCAGGATCCGGGAAAACCACGTTATTGCGCATTATTGCCGGATTAGAAAGCAGTGACAGCGGCCAGATCCTGTTTGGAGAGCGCGATGTCACCCGCGTTCATGTGCGAGATCGCCGTGTCGGGTTTGTTTTTCAAAACTACGCCTTGTTTAAACACATGACGGTGGCAGAGAACATCGCCTTTGGCTTGCAAGTGATGCCGCGTCGCGAGCGTCCTTCACCGGCCACGATGACACAAAGGGTTAATCAACTGCTTGAGGTCGTGCAGTTAAGCCACCTGGGCCAGCGGTATCCCGAACAATTATCAGGCGGGCAAAAGCAGCGTATCGCGCTGGCGCGAGCGTTAGCGACACAGCCGGAAATCCTATTGCTTGATGAGCCATTTGGGGCATTAGATGCACAAGTGCGCAAAGAGCTGCGTCAATGGTTACGCCGACTGCATGATGAAATGGCTTTTACCAGTGTGTTTGTTACCCACGACCAAGACGAAGCACTGGAACTATCGGATCGCGTGGTGGTGATGAGTAACGGTCAAATTGAACAAGTCGACAGCCCGGTTGATCTATATGCTGCGCCGAAAAGTCGCTTTGTCTTTGATTTTTTGGGGAATGTAAATGTCTTTTCCGGCGCCTATCAACAAGGCGTCTGGAAAAATGGCAATGCCTTTATCCAACCCACATTAAACACGCACACCCAACAATCAGGCACTTTGTATGTGCGCAGCCATGAGTTAACTCTGGCCGATAAACCCAATAGCCAACTCTCGCTGCCCATGCGTGTGGTCTCTATCAATCCAGTCGGTGCCGAGGTGCGGGTTTCACTCGCTCCACAAGGCTGGGAGAGTGAACAACTGTGGGAGGCCACCTTGACCCATCATGCGTGGCAAGCCGCAGCGTATCAAAAGGGCGATACCGTGTATGCGATGCCGCACCGCGGATACTTTTTCAACGGCACTGACATGGAGCCACAACGCCTTAATTGGCCATTTTTGGCGAAAGATAGCTTGGTATACGATATTTAATGGTTTTGCGGGTAAATCTTGGCGGTGCTTTATCAACTCTCTACTCAGTATCCGCCTTTCAAACAAACATCGCCACTTTCAATTCGGATAGCGAAGAAGGGTAGCCTAGGTAATAACCTTGTGCATATTCGCACTCAAAGCTTTTCAACAATGCAAGCTGAGTGTCCGTTTCCACGCCTTCAGCCACCACGTTAATGTCAAGTCGTTTGGCAATATCAATAATACCTGCAGTGATCGCTTTGGCACGACTGTCGGTTTCCATCGATTGGATGAAACTACGGTCAATCTTGATCTCATCGACGTTGATTCGGTTAAACATCCCTAAAGAGGTATATCCCACACCAAAATCATCAATGGAGAAAGCCACGCCATGGCGTTTGAGCGTATCAACCACTCGTGCGCACTCAAGAATATCATCAAGTGCCGCGGTTTCGGTTATTTCTAGGCACAGGTAACGCGCGAATTCTGGATTCAGTTGCAAGTAGTCATCAATACGCCGGATAGCACTCTCACTATTAAACTCAACCGCAGAAATATTAACCGACACACGCTGAATGACAGTTCCCAACAGACCGCTATCATGTAACTGCTTGGCAGCTTTTTCGAGCACGAGCGCCGTTAGGTCTTCGCAAAACCCCTGCTCTTCGGCAAGCGTGATAAACGTACTCGGTGGCACCACACCATAGGTTTCATGGGTCCATCTCGCCAATACTTCTAAGCCGGTTAGCTCGCCTGATGCCAAGCGATATTGCGGCTGAAAGACAACCTCAATCTCTTTGTTATTGATTGCAATCCTGAGTGCGGAAACGAGCTGCCTACGCTTTTGAGCTTGCTCAGTTAAATGAATATCATGATACGTTATCGCCCCTTTGCGCTTTTTGGCATCATTCAGGGCGCGCGTAGCCGCCGTCATCAAGGTGGCGGCATCGTCACCATCTGGCCCAAATAACGCCACCCCTATCGAGCAAGTGGCTTTTTGATCGTATCGTTGCAAATGACGATGACACTCACGGTGCAACCTATCAATATAAAGGGCCATATCGCTGGCACCGTCTAACGCTACAAGGCAGGCAAAGCGGTCTGCATGGACGCGCGACGTGAGTTTATCGAATAGCGTTGATACCTCAATGGCATGAGCCATGTCAGACAGCAGGTGATTAGTACGTTCAAACCCAAGTTTATTGGTGAGTGATGTAAACCCATCAATGTCGATAATCACCAAAACATACGAGGTTTGTTGCTCCCGTGGGGCAAGCAAGGTATCCACATGACGCATAAACACTGACGGGCTGTGCAACCCTGTGACACTATCAATGTCACTCGCTCGCTCTAACGCTAGGTGATTCCTTCTTGCCAGGTTCCAGAGCATAATCGATGTCACCACCACAAAGAAATGCCCTTTAAATGCTTGTGCTAATTCATGCATCTCTAGATTCGTTGCCAACGCAGTCACCACGCGATCGGAGAATAAGATCCACAAAGTCGCAAAAAAGAAATAGATAAACGCCAGCTTCAGTGCGTAGTAGTTCGTTTTTTTCATTGTGGTTCCCGTGCGATGACGTCCATTCAACCTTCTTGCAACACCCTACCTCACGCCCACCGTGACGCAAAATGAAAGAAGCGGCAATAAAACCGACCTCTTTCAATCCATTATTAAAAATGAGACAGCGTTTTTAAAGTGTGTAACTGCATATTAGGTCTAATGTTAGTTGTTCGCTAGAAAAAACGACAATAAACAACCTACTAATTGATAAACGCCTTCCATCTATATCAGCCATCTCATCAATGATTAGGCGTTAAACTACCTAGCATCAATCCAACACAATCCGGTAAAGCGTCATACATTACCCCGCCGCGCCATCTGCGCGTGCTTGACTCAACATGGGGCCAAATCGCACCGCAAACCAACCATAGCTGATCGTCCAAAGCAGAGCAGACACAGCAACCAGCTCTAGGGTATAAACGGGCCAAAACCACATGCCAAATACACGGACGAGGGCTGAAATGAGTAAGGCATAAAAGAGCCAAGAAACAGTGGGACCTTGATAGACATTGCGCCCAGTATGGCCGAGCGTGACTCGCACAATCATGGCCAAGACAACGCCACCGAGCGCACCTATCGCAAATAAGTGCCAGATAAGATTTGATGCCCAGGGGTTAATCACCAAGGCTTTTAATAACAAGCCAAGTGGTAAAAAGAGATAGAATAGGTGCAGCGAGAACAGCATTGGTACCTGGTACGCTCTCCAACCTTGCCAGCGGTAGAGCCGAACACATTGCGCAATACCCGCTGTAAGCAGCAACCCACGCGCGACCATGTTATCAGTGCCGGACACCAAAGTGACGCCAATCAGTAGCACAAACAGAGCGATAATCGCTCGCTCTAGCCACACAGGTGGGCTGGACACCTGTATACCCAACTTCTTCTCCGTGAAAAACGGGATCACACGGCCACCCATTACGCTAATAAGCAGCATGAACCACAACAAGGTACTGTGCCAAACTTGATTAATAGGTAGTGAGACTTCCCCTAACAGTACGCCGTAAGACAATGCGTTAAGCAAAGCCGCCACCGCTAAAATAGGAATAAATAGATAATTGCGCTGACGCTTAGTCACTACCACGCGATAACCCAACGACCATGCCACGCAGGCCATAAACAGGGTATCAAGTACTAGGCTCGCCCAAATCGGGACATCCACCCAGAAGCTCAACCGCGCCAACAGCCATAATGAAAAAATGGCGAAAAGCTTCAGCCCTCGGGTACCCGGCACACCCGTCCAGTTTTGCACCGCCGTCATTAAGAACCCACCGACAATGGCCATCGAAAACCCAAACAGCATCTCGTGGGCATGCCACCAAAGGGAGGGAACGGTCAGTGAAACCATTCCAGGATGCGTGTAAAGCCCACTCCATATAATAATAACCAGACATGAGTAAAGAGCACCAAAGAGGAAGAAGGGCCGAAAGCCCAATCGGAGCAACGGTGGGATCTTATCTTCTTTTTGTTTGTCGGTGACATTCAGTAGCATGGTAAAGCACTCCATAGGAGAATTTCGATGATGTCACCCTAGCACACACGAAAACACTGCCTTTGATATTAAACAAATCCAAACCACTTTAATGTGCTACAAAAAATAGGGTTATTATATCTATTGAGTAACCGATTTCCGTCTTGTCGTGTCACTCGGTCAAGGCCGTCAATAGAAGAAGAAACCCAAACCACTAAATAGAACCACGCTACTGAAAATTAATTACAACATTGTCATTTAATACAGATATTAATTAAACATTGATCACAAATGAAACACGAACTATGCTCTAAATATACCAATATGTAATTTAGTTACACATAAGGAGCGTGTTATGTTATCTGCGATTAAGGAACTTTTTACCCCTCATAAAGATTATGCGGGCCGACATATTGACGCCGTTATCGATCGATTAGCGGCACAAACAGGGACAGAGCCTCATGTTTGGTCTTACCTTCGAGAGCAAGCTGTTTATGAAAACACCCTCAATGGCATGCGTGTATATCCTCATGAGCTCAGAAAGTACGCGGCCTAGAACAAACTGTTCCTAGAACACCAACAGATTTTGCGTCGTGCTACTGTAAGGTTCGTGCTAGACTCCACGCCATTCAGTGTGTCTGTGCAGTAACGCGGACACACGCTTCTTGTTTGTTGAGTCTGTTATGCCATTTAAAAAACTGGGTTTAAGCGACCCACTTTGCCAAGCCATTGCCCAACGCGGCTTTACCACGCCAACGTCCATTCAAGCCAAAGCGATTCCGGTTATCCAACAAGGGCATGATCTGATTGCCGCGGCACAAACGGGCACGGGGAAAACCTCGAGTTTTATCTGGCCTATCATCGATAAATTATCTGCCGGTGAAGCTGGGCGCAAAAAACGTGCTCGCGCTCTCGTCATCGCTCCCACTCGTGAGCTCGCCCTGCAAGTGGCAGAGAGCGCAGGTCAAGACAGCCAGTTTACTGAGCTAAAAACCTTGGCGATGGTTGGCGGCATGGACGAGCAGGCACAAAAGCAAGCCTTGATCGACGGCGTCGATATTTTGGTCGCCACCCCAGGACGTCTACGGGATTTACTCAGCCAACGTGCCGTCTATCTAGATGAAGTAGAAGTGCTGGTTCTCGACGAAGCGGATCGCATGCTCGATATGGGCTTTATTGATGCGATTCAACATATTCTAGACCGATTGCCGGCAAGCACGCAGTGCTTACTATTTTCGGCCACGCTATCTAATAAAGTGCGCGATCTGGCCAAAGCGACCATTGGCGATGAAGGCAAAGAAATCAGCATTGCCGCACGAGATGCCTCGAAAGACAACATTACTCAATGGTGTATTCCAGTCGATAAAGATAAGAAATCCGCCCTACTGAGTCACTTAATCAAAGAGAATGGCTGGACGCAAGCGTTGATTTTTATCGAAACCAAGCACGGCGCCGCCAAGCTCGCCACCCAGTTAGAAAAACGTGGCATTGCTGCGGAAGCGTTTCACAGTGGACGCAGCCAAGCCGTGCGGACCCAATTGCTGGAAGACTTTAAAAACGGTGACATCCAATTTTTAATTGCCACCGGTGTCGCCGCACGCGGCATTGATATTGAGTCGCTCGAGCGCGTGGTTAATTATGATCTGCCCTTCCCCGCCGATGAGTACGTCCATCGGATTGGCCGTACCGGTCGCGCCAGTGCTCAAGGCGAAGCAATTTCATTGGTATCAAAAGACAACACCAAAAACTTGCGTATGATTGAAGCACGTCTCGGGCACCCACTTGAACGTCGCATCATCGAAGGCTTTGAGCCCAAAAAGCCGGTGCCGCTGACTGCGCCTAAGTGACGAATACGTAGACTATGATTGCAACAAAATAAAAACGGCGAGCCTGGTGCTCGCCGTTTTTGTTGGCTTTATGCCTGAGTCAGTGTTTGCCACAGCGCCTGCCATGCGTCTGGGCGGCGATAGTATTGGCTCACTGTGATGGCTTGCCATTGGCCGTTTTGCTCCACCAGCATGGATGGAAAACCGCGTAAGCCATGCGCTACCATCAATTGACGGGTTTGATTCACCGCGGGCATCACGTCATTTTCGGCGCGATTCATCGCCTGTTGCCAAGCCTCTGCCTCTATCCCCATCTCACTGGCAAGCTCTGCGAGCGTGTCAGCGTCATAGACGGAGCGACCTTGCTGATAATGGCCACGCTGGATGCGTTTCAGCATCTCTGCCCCCTGACCATCAAGCTGCTGAGCAGCGAGGATGGCTTGCGCGGTAATAAAGGAGTCCAAAATTACCGGCTGGTCGCTTGCCACGCGGTCAAGATAAGCTTGACCAAATGTCTGTCCGGTTTGATCGGCAATGGTCTGATCTGCCGCCAAAATGTGTTGACGAAAGCTGTCTTCAATCGGCGCACGCTCACGCATGCCACCTGGATGAAGCTGCAAATTAATCTCAGGGGTGTTGCTCAGGCTTTCAATCAAGGTGGCGGCGCCAAAGCACCAGCCACACATTGGGTCAAAAATATAGTGGACGTTTACCATTCCATTTCTCCCATATGTACTTTGGCACCAATTTCCAAAGCCATCGGCAAACCCGCTTTCGGATATTTCGCTTGCATGGTTTTAATCAGCTCAGCACTGTCTTCGCTGTTTGCTTTCGCCTCGGCGAAGTCTTGCAAATACTGCTGGGCAAAGGTAATGGTGTCAGCGTTTAGTGCCGTGCCTGCTTTCATATGGCCTGGGATCACCACTTCAGGTTTCAGTGCTGCCATTTCTTCTAGTTGTGCGGCCCAACCTTCACGTGCTTGGTCGGATTGTGCGTCTGCCATCCAAAGGTGAACATTGCCATACACAGCGACGTTACCGAGGATCGCTTTGTTGGCTGGGATCCAAAGATACGGACGGTGCGCCAACTCGCCTTTCGCGCCGCGAATTTCAATTTTACGACCGTCCAGTGTCAATGACGTACGGGTATACGCAGCAGGTACCACGGGATTTTGCGGCGCATTGTCACCCATTTTTGGGCCCCAAAATGCCATTTTTCCATCCAGTTTTTCTGCAATGGTGGCGCGCACTGCCGGTGTGGTGATCACGTTTGCATCAGGGAACATACCGTGCAGCACTTCCGCACCAAAATAGTAATCTGGGTCTGCTTGGCTAATAAAGATAGTGGTCAGCGCTTTCCCAGAGTCCAGCACCTTAGCAGCAATACGTAGCGCGTCTGCTTTAGTAAAGCCCGTATCAACCACCATGGCTTCGGTTTCGCCATACACCAAGGTTGAGTTTACGTGGAAGCTGTTACCATCCGCGTTATACACGTCTAAGTTCAAGGGTTCAGCATTATTTGCTGCCATTGCGCTGCCGGTCAGTAATAAAGAGGCGGCTAGGGTTTTTATCAATTTCATCGTCGTGCTCCGTTGTTTGCATTCGGTGTTGAGATGCTGTGCAGTTTACGGGCTCGACTTGTTCGGATATATAGCTAATAATTTGCATCATTGTTTCATATTTCGATCATATTGATGCGTCRTCGCCATTCATCACACGATCGATATTGTTTATAGCCAACCTCGGAGCACACTCATGGATAAACTTACTGCGGCAAGAGTCATGGTAGATGTCGCCCTAACGCAAAGTTTTACCGCCACTGCCGAGCGTCTCGAGATGTCACGCCCCATGGTGACTCGCCATGTCGAAGCGCTGGAAGACTGGTTAGGTGTGCGCTTATTACAGCGCACCACGCGCAAGGTTTCATTAACTTCCGCCGGCGAGCAAAGCTTGCCGCAACTGGAGCAATGGGTTGAGCAAGCCAATGCCCTGACACAGCAATGGCAACAAGACGCGGGCTTGACTGGCAAAGTGCGGGTGGCCACCAGTATGTCGTTTGGTTTTGCGCAACTGATCCCCGCGGTAAAGCCTTTTATGGCCGCTCACCCCGGGGTCGATGTAGATATTGAAGTGCAAGACAAGGCCGTCGATTTGATTGCGGAACGGATTGATATAGCCATCCGCATTGCATCCAACCCCGACCCTTCCCTAATTGGTCGTCCGATCGCCGCGTGTGATTCCGTTTTGGTAGCAGCACCGGATTATTTAGCCGCCCATGCATCGATCCGCTCACCGGAAGATCTCACCGCGCATAGCTGTCTCAGTTACAAGCAGTTTGATCGACCGATTTGGCATTTAGACAAAGGTGAGGAACACGCCGCGGTTGAAGTTCAAGGTAAGCTCTCAGCTAACGAGGCGACCACCTTACTCAGTGCTGCCATTCAGGGCATGGGCGTAAGCATGCAGCCGGTGTATCTGGCTCATAGTGCCATTGCGCGAGGTCAGTTGGAGGTTGTGCTCCCCGATTGGCAACCCAAGGCAATGGATATCTACGCCTTGTATCCGTCACGTCGCAACCAGCCACCAGCGGTGCGTGCGCTGCTGGATGCGCTGATTGCCCACTTCGCCAATCGCGAGTGGGCACCGGTTGCTATTTAGTCAGCAGAAAAAATTGAGTAAGGCGAGCTATTTAGTGAGAGAAAAAGCGCGCAGACTTAGTCAGACGATTTTGCTCGCGCAGCATGATAACGCTGGGCTTTAACCAGCCATTTATCAAGCTGATTGGCAAAGGCTTGTTTTTGCTGCGGACCAAGCGGAGCAGGCCCACCTGTGTGCACACCGCTACTGCGCATGGTTTCCATAAAATCACGGATATTAAGCCGGGCGCGGATGTTTTCTTTGGTCAGCAATTCGCCGCGGGTGTTAATCACCGTCACGCCCTTTTCAATCACTTCATCCGCCAGCGGAATGTCTTGGGTGATCACCAAATCGCCCGCCTCTGCCTCGGCAACAATTTGGTTGTCCGCCACATCAAAGCCCTTCTCGACCTGACGTGAACTGGCGTAAGGCGACGGCGGTAAACGAATAAACTGGTTGGCAATAAAGGTGGCTTGAATGTGCGTTCGGTGTGCCGCGCGCACTATCATCTCGCGCATCGCGACCGGACAAGCGTCCGCGTCTACCCATATTTGCATGCTGGTTCTCTTAGCGTTAGCGTCAATGCCTGCATTAAACCCCAATTCACCGCAAATTGAAACGTTACCCCTGTGTTGTATCCGCGTTTAGTACTGGCTTTACATCGCTTAGCTGCTCAGGCGCGCAGATATTAGTCTGTGTTGGCCGCCCGCTCTCAAACTGCGCTAGCCAAGACGTTAAGCATGGCATCACGCCATCTGCAAACGCTGCCTCCCCTTGCCACCAAATTCGTGCCAGAGTTAACCAGCGGTGACGCTCACTGTGTGCATTGGCGATGTTGTCGGTGCGCAGTAGGCTGTGGTCGGCCTTTTCAAACACACGCACGTGATAAAACGGCAGCGGCGCGTTAGCAAGCAGCTGGTGATACGTAGAAGCGGTTTTATCTGAGTCGACATAAGCATCCCGCGCACCAAACAACGCTAACGTGGGCACGTCGAGATCGATTAAATCAGCAGTCACATCCGAGGCCCAATTACGTTGTACAAATTGCCAAAAGGCCTCGCTCATGGGCGCGTTGCCATTCGAGTTTACGTGGTTGAGGTACTGCTGATACGACGCGCCGGATTGGATCAAGGCATCCACTGTCGCCTCGGCAGCTTGCTCGGCCGCAATAGCGGATTCACTGTATCCGGCGGCTAATCGCCGTTGACGTCCAGAATACTCGGATTGCGCCATCCAGTTGACTGCTCCACCGACACTGATCAGAAAATCGATGTTTTCGACTTGGTGCGCCACCTTAGTGATCACCCAACCAGCTTGACTAAAGCCCATCAACCCCAGCTTGCCATCCTTTAGCCCCAAGGTTTGGCGCAAATAGCGAATCGCCGCCGCGACTTCATCGGCCCGATCTTGCATCGATTGCGACCGCCAATCCCCGCTCGACTCTCCCACTCCCGGCTTATCCCAAGACAACGCACACCACCCATTCGCCGCTAATACTCGCCAAAGTGGGAGGTAATAACCAAACGCATCGGTCGGCACGTCACCAGAACCATGCACAAACACCACACACTGATTCGGGCTCTCAGAACCTAAAGGTAAAATTAACTCACCCGTGAGTTGATTATCGCCTGTGTTAAAGTGAATGGCTTGACGCTTTAGCCCCGCGTTTGGGTCATCCATGACTATGACCAAAAACGTGCCTATCAGCACCAGCGCTATCAAACCTCGCTTTAGCCACTTCATCGCCTTTTCCTTCCACCCCATTATCACTAAAAGGTGTATAAATAGCCGGTATTGAACGACCAAAGATCGTCTCTATCGACAATAGGGCTGTCTGATACTTCATCGTCATAGTGGCGATAACTCACCCCCAACAACAGGTGATGCGCGCGACCAAGCGTGTAATAGAGGTTGAGGTCGGATTGGAATTTGCAGGTTTGATCAGGTTGATAAGTGGGTCGGCCAGCTTTGGCATCCTGGGCTGACACGCCGACATAATAACGACTCACCGCGCGACCCACACAAGTCAGTGACACTTGAGGATCAAGCACCCACTGGCCTTGCTCCATCGGCGCTCCATAGCGGCCCACCACCGCGCCACTGTTATGATTATCCGAGATATCATGATGGTAACCGAGCTCAAAATAGCCCACCGACGTTATCCAGCCGGTGGTTAGATTAGCGGTATACACCTTATCGAGACTTTTCATATCTTTGAGGGTTTTGCTGTCACCGCGGGCGTGATCGCCAAACACATCGTCGCCCACACCCGCCGACACATACCAGCTGTCGCCCTCGGCGAGATATACACCTAGGGTATCGTTGCGATAAAAAATCCCCTCCCATTGCGCCTCAACCACCAGCTCAATGTCTTGGCCATCTTCACCGTCTATATAAATCGACGGCTCGGTATAGCCGACCAGGCCGACAGTCAGATAATTATCCGCGGACATACTGTCGGTTTGCGCATGCCCGGCTAAGGGCACCAAGGTCAAAAATAGACAGATAAGCGTAGTAAATGGCTTCACCGGCGATTCTCCATAATGGCGAAATAGTAACTGAGAGTTCGCCCTTATCTTGAAACAACCGGTATTAAGAAAACCTTAAGACTCTCCCGTCATTTTGTGCGCGGCTTCCCAATTGATAACCGCCTTCGCCATCTGAGCGTCACATTGAAATTCAAAATGCCAGTTGAGCTGTCCGGCAATGCGCTCAACAAGCTGGAGACCTAGGCCAAATCCGATCTGATTCTCATCCACGTCTGAATCAATAGGGTTGGCAATCGAAAACTGCCCGTTGGTGATCTTAATCTCAATCGCGCCGGGCGCACTGTAGGTGAGCGCATTGCGAATCAGGTTGGTACTCGCAATACGAAACAATTCCCTCTCAATAGAAATGGGATCACTATGATTATCGATATGGACAGTCACTGGCTTATGCGCAGCAAGATACGCCAGCTCATCCACGAGGGTTGCGCAGAGCGAGCCAAGATCGACCTTTGATTGGCGAACCTTATCTGGATGTTGCCGTGCCAGCCAAAGCAGTGATTCAGACAGCGCCATCATATTAGTGTTGGCACGCGAGGCACGCTGCAAGGCCGGATAACTGACATCCTTGTCATCGATGCGCAGTGACAAAGTATCCAAGGATGCCTGCATAATCGCCAAGGGCGTGCGCAGTTCATGGCTGGCATGCTTTAAGAACTGCTGCTCCCGTTGGTTATGCTCACGCACCTGTTGCAGCGAGGCCATCAAGTGGTCGGCAATTTGGTTAACTTCACGTACCGAAAAGCGCACATCGATGGCTTGGTCAGGGTGTGTTTTTACCCGCGCCGACCATGCCACCAACTCTTTGAGTGGCTTCAATGCATTGTTAAACAACAGCCCAATCACGGTGACAAGCACCAGCATAAAAGCGGCAATTAACACGCTGGCATCGGCCAAAGAGCGCTCTACAATCATGGCAGCTAATGCTTCGATTTTTTCTGCCGCTTCAAACTCGACCAAATACAGGCCTTGGGATAGATGATGGTCGGAGTACAACAAGTAGCCATACTCACGCGCGCCACTGTCATTAATGCGCTGTATTTCAATTGGATCATCGGGTTGTATCGGCTCTGAGGAAAACAAATCACGCACCGATGTCGGGATAGCCTGCCAATCTCGATACGCACTAACAGTGTTGCTTTGGGGCAATGGATAGTTAGGATCGGCGGCCAGCTTCTGCTCTAGCTTGATAGCATCGAGCCGCATGTAGTTTTTGCCTGCCTGACTGATTTGATAAAAGCTAAACACGGTGACAAGTGCCAACAACCCGATAAAGATCGCCACCGCCATGAACACAAGCTGGCGACGCGATTGCGCGGCGAGGCTTCGAACAGAGCTTTGGCTCATACCGGCGCGGCCTCAGAAAGGGACAAACCAATACCGACATGGGTATGGATCAGCGTTTTAGCAAAGGGTTTATCAACCACTTTACGCAAATGGTGAAGGTGCACGTTAATGGTTCCTTGGCGCACATCATCGCTGGCCCAAATCGCCTCCTCAATATCGCTTTTGGACACCACAGTGGGTGAGCGGCGAGCGAGTAGCAACAGAATGTTCCAACCGATAGGGGTCAACTTAAGCGGCGTATCACCGCGCGACGCGATATGCTCTTTGGGGTAAATCGTCAGATCAGCAATGGTAATACACTCTCGTACCGGTTGATGACGTCGATGCAAGGCCTGTAAACGTGCGAGCAACAAAGGCATGGTGCAAGGTTTGACCACATAATCATCCACGCCGGCGCGAAAGCCCTCAAGCTGGTCGGCGTCCGCGCCGCACGCGGTCAGCATTAACACCGGGGTATCAATCCCCTGCTCACGCAGCTCACGACAAACCGCCATACCCTGAACGTTGGGCAGCATATTGTCGAGTATCACACAATCAAACGTCTGCTGGCTGGCAAGCTGGATCCCCGTTTCGCCGTTATAGGCAAAATCACAGTCGATATTATGCAGCTCTAAATATTCTGACATCGCTAAGCTGAGATCGTGGTCATCTTCAATGATGAGTATTTTCATGCGGCGTGCTCTTCTATCCGTGTCGTTTTTAATCTACACGAATCCATTGGATAAAATACACCCCACTTAATCTCGTCCGATACAAAAAAAGCGCCCGCAGGCGCTTTTATCGAAAGACTATCATATGACTTACTTTAGCAATGCCAACACCGCATTGACGCAGGCTTCAGACGACACCGGGTTTTGCCCGGTGACTAAGTTGCCATCAGTAACCACATACGAGGTAAAGTCATCCGCTTTCTCATAAAGACCGCCGTTTTCTTTGAGCATATCCTCAACCAAGAACGGCACCACCTCGGTCAAGCCAACGGCGGCTTCTTCGCCATTGGTAAAACCGGTGACCCGTTTCCCTTTCACTAGTGGCTCGTCGCGATCTGAACGCGTATGGCGGAACACTGCCGGGCCGTGGCATACCGCACCAACGGGTTTGCCCTGATAATAGAAGGTCTCAATCAGCTGACGAGATGTCGGATCTTCCGCCAAGTCCCACAATGGACCGTGTCCACCGGGATAGAAAATCGCGTCATACTCATACGCATTCACATCGCTCAGCTTGACGGTGTTATTAACCATATCTTGCAACTCCGCATCGCCATCAAACCGGCGTGTGGATTCCGATTGCGCATCTTCCGCTTCGCTGTTCGGATCAATCGGTGCTGCGCCACCTTCCGGGCTGGCAACTACAATGCTCGCTCCAGCATCTTTAAACGCGTAATAAGGGGTGGTGAACTCTTCAAGCCAAAAGCCTGTCTTGTGTCCCGTATCGCCCATGGCATCGTGAGATGTCAGCACCATCAAAATTTTGTGTTGTTGCATCATCGCTCCTTATTGTCACGCGTTTGGGTAGTATTTGCTTGGTTTTCATTGAGTAGACTAACAAGACATGAGTGTTAACGTAAAAGGTGGTCGCTTAGATCACTCTCATCAGTTGACGGTTTTTTTACGTTTATTGTCTAACGCTGACCTAATGCTAGCGCAATAATGACACCTAAGCGCAGCAAACGCCTATCATGAAGTCATTCATCGCTGGCCCCCAGCAACGATTTAGCCTTTAAACATTAATTAAACGAGGTAAACATGAAAAAAACCTATTTACTTGCACCACTGGCACTGGTTGTCGCACTGGTTGGCTGTGAACAGCAAACCAACGAACCACAAGAGGCGCAATCGCAAGTCGAATCTAGCTTAGACGACGCCCAAAATGCAGTGAAAGAAGGCACAGAGCAAGCGATGGATAGTGCAGAAAACGCCATCGATAGCGCAGAAAACACCGTTTCTGAAATGGTTGATCATCATAATGCAAAAACATCACTAGACTGGAACGGTACGTATCAAGGTGTGGTGCCCTGCGCCGACTGTGAAGGTATTGATACCACACTAACACTGAACCCAGACAACACGTATTCACTCACCAAAACCTATCTGGGCAAAGAGGGAGAAGCTCTTAAAGAATCAGGCACCTTCAAGTGGGATGAAACAGGCAGTGTCGTCATCCTTGAAGGGCTGACTGACAGCCCTAACCACTTCTTTGTGGCGGAAAACCAGGTGATCATGCAAGACATGAATGGCGAAACCATCGAAGGCGACCTTGCTGAGATGTATCACCTGAAAAAGCAGTAATCTACCGAAGGTCTGTGATCGGCTGTTTTGGCAGGTTACAGGCCCTTTTCATCATAACCTTTAACAGGCTTCACCTCTTCTCCATTTGTTAAGTGAATATTGTCGCCGAAATACCCACCAAGATCAGACAGTTCGACATGATCTAACTTGATACCTTGATACCTTGATATTCGAATATGCCTTCGTGGTAGAGGGTATCTGGCGAATTCATCATGATTTTAACACGGAATTGGGGGTGCTTACTCTGCAGAATTCTGAATCCGACTCCCCCCGTCAGGTGCAGCATACCAAATGAGATCWCCAACCATCTGACCCTCTGATGCTTCCTCAGCTGGCGAAATCTTGACAATAATGATCACAAGTAAAGCCAGAGCTACGCATACAGCCGCAGCAAAAAAAGCCGTAGCTTTAAACACTTTTTTCATTTTATCCTAAAACCTCAAGAGTCTATATCTCATAAACAATGAACTTGCTGACACGGCTCCATAAAAGTTTTTTATATCCCCATTTAGTCGCATTCTAAATTAGAGCTTTTCTCGCTTGCGTAGACAGTCTCCGCATAAAGCAAATAAAAATAGACAACAAAAATCACCATACACAACATTGTCTTACCTAAAAAAACAAATAAAAAATTAGAAAAAACAGTTAATTATAATTAACAACACAGGCAGGTATCACTGTGACAAAGATCACTTGCGTGTCTTGATTTATAGTCTAGATTTAAGTTCGTCTGCACTTTGAGTGTTAAGACTCATACCTCCGAAACACAAAGTAAGGGAACTAGACATGAAAGATTTAAAAAGCCTTCACAGCTATATCGAATCATTAGAATTAGCAACCCTTGATTCAGCAATCATCCCAGAAGGAGCAGCCCGCCGGACCAAGGCTGCGCCAAAAGACAACAAAGAATCAGCAAACGTTAGCGCCAATTCCGTCGTCTCTTTCACCAAGGATTTGCCTGAACAGCTCAGAGCAGACGTGCTCAACTCCACCCTATTTGCCCAACTCGCCGCGACAGCTAAGCACGATCCTGAAACGGATCCGAAAGGCTGGTACCAGCTGTACAATGAAGTGCTGAATAATATTGGCTGGAATTTCCCTAGCTGGGACTATTCAAAAATACAAACATCCAGCCAAGGATTTGAAATATCGAAAGAAGTAATCAAACTTATCAAAAAGGTAGATGTCTCTGCTGCTGGCATGATGAGCGCTGTTCTTGATTCATTATCAGCAGATGGTAATGAAGATGCTGCAAACCTATTTGATAGTGTCTCAAACCCCAAGCAAGACGCTAACTTCCAAATCGGGCCCTGTGCGTACAGTGGGAGTAATGTCGTAATGACCTCAGCCTGTATGTTTTTCAAAGCCACAGAGCATGTTCACCGCTTCCTATGGTTCACTTGGAAAGACCAAAGCACTGAGCTTTGGGGGTCGGCACGTAAAGCCGAATTGGTTGATGATGTCTATGCACGCGTCCGAGACCAAATTATTCAGAAGCTAGGCGACCGAGCTGAGAAGTATGTCATGGATATCGATCTAGGTGACTTTGGCTCCAAACTGGCCAAACACACAGACAAGTTAGAAGAAATGACCGCCTAACTTTCACTCTAATACTTCTGGTGCCTTGCTGTGTAGGCACCATATCCACGAGTTCCTATAGATGCCGTCATAGGCTTCGAGCTACATCTTCGCTAATCCCGATAAACATACGAAAGGTAGACGAGAATGATAGGTTATAGACTAGCTGGTCAAGCAATGCTACTAAGCGCATTAGTGACAATTAGTGCCTGCAGTACACAATCAGGCATGGACACTACTGATGAACAAATGCAGGGAATGGAATCCAAACAGACGATAGTGCAATCGTCGTACCTTGGGACAACCAACTTTGCGGCGGGCACAGACTTTTGGAATGTCATCGGCTCGACAGGAGACAATATCCCCGGTGGCTACAATTCCTGGATTAAGCTGTACGGCGGCACGTGTGGCGCTCCTACTCCGATGCAAAGCGCTACCGGGAAAGCCTGCAGTTTCCGCCTTATCGGTGGGCACGTTGTTACAGACCAAAATGACCAACACCCTGCAAAAGGGGATACAGTTTACATTGTACCCATCTGCCACTCTGAGAACATGAAACCCAGTCTTACAATGCAAACTGCGGCGCAGACTTGTGCCGTTGAATTGGGATATAGACAGTAATCCGATACTCGATTGTATTACTGTCAGCCTCTTTAAACCTTAAAGCACAAACTATCCAGCAGTATAGGTGGATTGTGCTTTCTAAATAAACAACACAGCTTTATGCTGGTTTACCGTCGCCATGTGTCCCCATCAGAATCACCTTGCGATTGACGAAAGTACACATGAAATGATTTCTGCCGTCGTTAGCTTAGCGTCTGTGGGCGATAATGAAGCCCTACCTACGCTGCTCAACCCGTTACGCCGAAAAATCGCCCAAGTCTGTGCTGACGGCGCTTACGATACGAAAGCCTGTCATCAGGTGCTCAAGAAAAAAGGCATCAAACCGACCATTCCACCGCGCAGCAATGCGGGTACTGGGAGAACGGTCATCCTCGCAATGCAGCCGTCAGCTTACTCTGCGTAATTACAATGCACAATTTGGCGAAGCATTGGCCAACGTGAAGTGATGAACAAAGTCATAAGACTCAGTATCCCTGTTAGCTACCAAGTTGATTAATGGGAGTAATCCCATTGGGATCAGTGCATTAGGTGACTGATTTGATCAACAACGCCCTTTCACAGGTTTCATCTCTTCTTCATTTGTTAAGTGAATATTGTCGCCGAAATACCCACCAAGATCAGGCAGTTCGACATGATCTAACTTAAAATATTGATCTTACAATACCTTTACATTTGGACTCAAATGGGAGGTTGATTCCAGAAAACCCTTTGCCTTTATTTCTGGCCAATCAAAGTTGATATATTCGGCCGATAAATAGCCAAGCTAGGAGTAAAACGTGGCCCATACCGCATACATAAAGATGATTGGAGAAACACAAGGCTGTATCTCTCAAGGTTGCAATACCGATGATTCGATTGGACGAAAAGCACAGATGTCACACACTGACGAAGCAACCGTTTTAGCTTGCAACTACTCGCTAAAGTCATAAGACTCGGTATGCCTGTTAGTTACCGAGTTGATTAATGGAAGTAATCCTAATAGAATCAGTGCTTTAGGTAAATAACTTGATCAACAACGCCGCTATTAACTCCCAAAAGACAGTAAATAAATACTTTAATCATGATCGTTTCTTTTCGAAAAAAGTCGCACTCACTCGCACTCGATATAGACAGGCATTTAAGTGATTGAAAAATATATTTTCGTGCTAACTTCCATTGTTTTTGTTTATTTCTTAAAGAAGTTTAATGCATCGCCGTCGGAAAAAATCGTTTTCTTTTCCAAGTATGCACTGATGCTCCTTAGCGCAGGCCAGTACATGTCGATATTTTTTTACAGTGGTAAGGTAAAAGGCGGTTACGATGCCGGAGACATACTCTTTTTCAACGATACGATAGTAGACACTCTCCAGCTCCCTGGGTACATACAATTTTTTGCCTTAGCAGTTGCTCTTTACCTCTGTGTATTTTGTCACCCGAACCACAAGAAAGGCACATCGGATGCGGGATAACGTGTTACACAGGCTATTCATGATCTGTCTTATCGTATTTCGTATCCCCTTCCCACGCTTTCCCGCTTCACGCCAACACTTGCCTGTCTGCACAGATTGGCAGTTTAGTGACAAATTTGTTGCTAATAAAACTTGACGGGTTTTCACTCCATGGTTTAACACTTAATTAGAGGCGAAACAAAATCTTATCCGGTGAGCAGGCCGAATGGGCTCACTGAGCAACAGCCGCACCAGACAGTAGAGTCGCCTAGACAGGACCGCGCAACACTCGCGCTTCCTCCGTTTGTTCGATAACAAGACCGAAAAACGGCACCTTTCTGTACCGGTAATCATACTTGATCCAAGTTTGATTACCGGTCAGTAGTACGTTTATAAGCACCACAGTCGTGGTATTGAACAGGAGTCACGCGTATGAGCGACGTTGTATTGAAGTTCTCTTACGAAGAATACAGCGCCCGTTTAGCCAAGGTTCGCTATGCCATGGAAGAACAAGAGATCGACACCTTGTTAGTGCACGATCCATCTAACATGGCGTGGCTAACCGGTTACGATGGCTGGTCTTTCTATGTGCCTCAGTGCGTAGTGATTGGCGCAACGGGTGACCCTTTGTGGTTCGGACGTGTCCAAGACGCGAATGGCGCGCTGCGTACTGTCTATATGAGTGCTGAGTGCATCACCTACTACCCTGACCATTACGTGATGAATCCGCCACTGCACCCCATGGAATACTTGGCAAACTATGTGCTGGCAGAACGCTATTGGGATCGTGGTCGCATCGGCGTCGAGAAAGACAACTACTATTTCAGCGCCACGGCGTTTGAATCGCTCAAAGAACATCTGCCAATGGCGACCCTCGTCGATACTACCGGACTAGTTAATTGGTGCCGCGCGGTCAAGTCTGATCAAGAGCTCACCTACATGCATACAGCCGCGCGTATCGTGGAGAATATGCACCGTGTCGCCTTTGAGATGATCGAGCCCGGCTTACCCAAGCATTTACTGGTTGCAGAGATTAATAAACACGCGGTGGTTGGCCACGATGGCCACTTTGGGGATTATGCCGCTATCGTGCCGATGTTGCCCTCAGGCGGTGATGCTGCTGCGCCTCACTTAACGTGGGACGATCGCCCATTTAAACGAGGAGAAGGGACCTTCTTCGAAATCGCTGGGGTGCATCGTCGCTATCACTGCCCACTCTCTCGTACCATTTTCTTAGGAGAGCCGGGTTATGAGTTCCTCCGTGCTGACGAGGCGCTACAGGCCGGACTAGAAGCCGGTCTCGCGGTCGCCAAGCCCGGCAATACGTGCGGAGACATTGCCAACGCCCTCAACGATGCCTTGTTGCGCTATGGGTTTGATCGGGAAGGCGCGCGCTGTGGCTATCCGATAGGGCTAAGCTACCCACCCGACTGGGGCGAGCGCACCATGAGCTTGCGACCCAGTGATCAAACCCTATTGCGTGAGGGGATGACGTTTCATTTCATGCCAGGGCTTTGGATGAAAGACTGGGGCATGGAAACCACAGAAAGCATTGTGATCACCCGCGATGGTGCACAAACCTTGTGCGACCTACCGCGCCAGTTGTTTGTCAAACATTAGCTTGGTACATCGCGTCAGATACGGGCACCATGCTTGTGCCCTTTTCTGTTCAGCCTCGTTACTATTTTTAGCTACACTCATAACGTGATGATTTAAAAATTAAACTTTACCCGTTTCCGCCGGATTGAGCGTCACAACAGATCACAAGGAGAGGTTATGGAACCCACCGCAATTGAAGCCACCGTCGATTTTCATGCCGATGGTGTACAGCATGGCTTTCTTAAACTGCCTCACTCACACGACCAATCCGCATGGGGCTGTGTCACCATTCCGATCACTGTGGTTAAAAACGGCGAGGGGAAAACGGCCCTGCTGACGGGCGGCAACCATGGGGATGAATACGAGGGCATCACAGCGTTACTCAATAGCTGTCATCAACTGATGCCAAACGATATCAAAGGCCGTGTGATCATCTTACCAATGATGAACGCGCCCGCGGTGACCGCAGGTACACGCACTTCCCCTTGGGATCAAGGCAACATGAACCGCGCTTTTCCTGGTTCACCAACCGGCAGTGTCACCGAACAAATTGCCGATTACTTCACCCGATATTTAATCCCACAGTGCGATACCGCTTTAGACATTCACTCAGGCGGTAAAACCTTAGATCTTATTCCCTATGCGGCGTCCCACCGCTTAGAGAATCTTCAGCAAGCCGACGCCTGTGCCGAAGGGGCTCGCCTGTTTGGTGCCCCCTATCAAGTGCAAACCACTGAAATGGATGCCACCAGCATGTACGACACGGCGGTAGAGCAACAAGGTAAGATTTTTGTCACCACAGAGCTTGGCGGCGGCGGCACCAGCACACCAGACTCCATCGCGATTACCCAACGTGGTATTCATAACTTCTTGGTATTTTCAGGGATCTTACAAGACGACTACCGTCACCCACCCATCGCCCCTGTCAAACTCGAGTTACCAGATAAACATTGTTATGTACAAAGCGAGCACACTGGGATTATTGAGTTCTCTGTCCACTTAGGCGATACCATCAAACAGGGTGATTTAATTGGCAAAGTGCATAATATTGAGCGTACAGGGACCGAACCCATCCCCTACTACGCCGAGCGCGACGGTATTTTACTGGCCAAACGTCACCTCGGACGGATTTATATCGGCGATACCTTTGCGGTGATTGCCGAACCTGTTTAGCGGAGGGGCCATGAAGCTGGATAAATTTGATATCAAAATCTTGCAGATCTTGCAGCAAGATGGCCGTATTACCAAATCTAACCTCGCACAGGCGATCAACCTGTCTGTAAGCCCCTGCTGGGAGCGGGTAAAACGGCTCGAGCAAGCAGGTATCATCGAGGGCTATGGCGCACGTATCAATCCAGATGCGGTGGTAAAACTTAACACTGTGCTGGTCGAGATCACCCTTGGCCAGCATGATGTTGACAGCTTTCAACGTTTCGAACGTGCCATGCAGCACTGCGACGATGTCAAAGAGTGTTGGGCGACGGGCGGTGGGATAGACTATATCGTTCGTCTTGGTGTCACTGATATCGACTATTATCAGCGTCTGATTGACAGCTGGTTGACCGATGACCTTGGCATCAAACAGTACTACACCTATATCGTCACCAAACAGGTGAAGCGACCGGCCCTCACCTTACCACTTGAAACACCAGATGTTGCTGCCAATGGCTAATCATTGCTTGCCCTTGTTTGCGAGTGCTCAATGACACTCCCGCATGAGTCGTTAACCTCTTGGCAATATCTGATCACCTGCTACATGATCACGGTCAATGCCCGTTTCTCTCATGACCAGAAAATTTTCTTCTGTCATTGCGCGGTTTCAGAAAAAATTTCGTTAATCACCCTTCTTAACAAAAAACCTCTTTTTTGCTCATTGCATACAGTAACAGTAGGCAAACGCTGATAGGCAGCGTGGCGATTTTGAATCAGGAGGGAGTATGACCGTATTCCAATCACGCGATCTTAACTACACTGGCAGCGCAGCCAATGCATTGCGTCATGATGTAGCCGGCAAAGCCAGTTCAGACGTTCTCGCGTACCTGGACGATCAGCGTCTATTTCGCCAACTTGCCTATGCCAATGGTAAATGGGTCAATGGCGATTCAGATACACCCGTGCTCAACCCGGCAACGGGCGAAGTGCTCGGCTACACCGCATCACTCAATGCTGCGCAAATCAATCAAACCATTGATGACGCCGAGACCGCTTTCCACCTGTGGCGTGCCGAGTCCGCCGAAACGCGCGCCAAGCTATTGATGAAATGGCACGACTTAATCATGGAAAACCAACACGATCTCGCGCATCTAATGGTGCTCGAGCAAGGCAAAACGTTGCGCGACGCCGAGGGGGAAGTGGCGTACGGGGCCTCGTTCATTCAATGGTTTGCCGAAGAAGCGAAACGCGTGTATGGCGACACCATGCCTAGCCACATTCCCAACGCCCATCTGGCGACACTACGTGAGCCCATTGGGGTGGCCGCCTTGATCACTCCATGGAATTTCCCTAACGCGATGATCACCCGCAAGGCAGCAGCAGCGCTCGCGATTGGCTGTAGCGTGATCGTCAAGCCCGCAGAAGAAACGCCCTTTTCTGCACTAGCGTTGGCCGAGCTCGCGGAACGTGCTGGGATCCCTGCAGGGGTGTTTAACGTGATTATGGGTGACGCACCCATGGTCTCGACCCAGCTTTGTCAAAGTGACAAAGTCAAAGCGCTAAGCTTTACCGGCTCAACGCGTGTGGGCCGCTTATTGCTCGAGCAAAGCGCCCAAACCGTGAAAAAGTGTGCCATGGAGCTTGGCGGCAATGCGCCCTTTATTGTCTTGCCTGATATGGATATTCAACAAGCAGCGCGCGCGGCCATTGATGCCAAGTTTCAAACATCGGGACAAGATTGTTTGGCCGCCAACAAAATTTTAGTCCCGCGCGACAAACATCAAGCCTTTGTCGATGCCTTCGCCGCGTTAATGGATGAACTTGAAGTGGGTAATGGTTTGCTGCCCAGCACAGATATCGGCCCATTGATTTCGTCTCGTGCCGTGGATAAAGCCCAAGCCATTGTCGATGACGCCATTGCCAAAGGCGCGACCGTGATGGGCGGAAAACTCAACCCCAACCTAGGCGAAAACTTCTTTGCCCCTACGCTTATCACCAAGGTGACACCCGATATGCTGGTGTATCAAGAAGAGAATTTTTGTCCTGTGGCGGGCGTGATTGCCTATGACAATCTGGATGAGGCAATTGCGATGGGTAACGATACCGAGTACGGACTCTCGGCGTATGTCTATGGCAATGATATTCGAGATATTTGGCGCTGTCTGCGCGGCCTTGAGGTCGGCATGGTCAGTGTCAACTCAGTGAAAATGACCGGTCACCCTATTCCATTTGGTGGCGTCAAACAGTCGGGCTTGGGCCGTGAAGGAAGCCGCTATGGCATCGACGAATTTAGTGAAATCAAATACTACTGTTTAGGTGGCTTGCCCACGGTGAGCGGCAGCTAATTCAGGTTTGCTGACGGATAAGGAGACTGATCATGCGTCCAGAAACAAAAGCCTTGTTGGAAAAAGACAGAAACACCGTCTTCCATGCTTCAACCCACTTGAAGCAGTATGCGCACGGCGAGATGCCAGGCCGAGTGATTGAGACAGGCAAAGGTATTCGCATCACCGATTCCGAAGGGATTGAGCTGATTGATGGCTTCGCTGGGCTCTACTGCGTCAATATCGGCTATGGTCGGGAAGAAATGGCCGACGCCATTTATGAGCAAGCGAAAAAGCTCGCGTACTATCACACCTATGTAGGCCACACCAACGAAGCGCTCGTGACCTTATCGGAGCGCCTAATCAACATGGCGCCGGGCATGAGCAAAGTCTATTACGGCATGTCGGGCAGTGACGCCAATGAGTCACAGCTTAAAATTGTTTGGTACTACAACAATGCGCGCGGCAAGCCTGAGAAAAAGAAAGTCATCTCTCGGGATCGGGGTTATCACGGCTCCAGCGTGGCATCAGGGTCACTAACGGGGTTACCACTGTTCCATGCGCACTTTGATCTGCCCATCGAGCGCATCAAACATACCATGGCTCCCTACTATTATCGCCGAGAAGACAGCGGCATGACAGAACCTGAATTCGCGCAACACTGTGCTGATGAACTGGAGAAAATGATCCTCGCAGAGGGGCCCGACACGGTCGCGGCGATGATTGCCGAACCCGTGCTTGGCACCGGTGGCATCGTACCGCCTCCCGAAGGTTACTGGACGGCAATTCGCAAAGTACTGGATAAGTATGATGTCTTGTTGATCGCCGACGAAGTGGTATGTGGCTTTGGCCGTATCGGGAGTGATTTTGGCTCTATTTACTACGACATGAAGCCTGATCTGATTACCGTTGCCAAAGGATTAACCTCGGCCTATCAGCCACTGTCTGGGGTGATGATCGGTCACAAGGTATGGGATGTGCTGGAAGACGGCACCGATGCGTGGGGGGCGATTGGCCATGGTTACACCTACTCTGGCCACCCACTGGGCGCGGCAGCCGCACTGTGTAACCTCGATATCATCGAGCGCGAAAACCTCACCCAAAACGCCGCGACCACGGGGGAATATTTGCAAATGAAGATGAAAGCCGCGTTTGCCAATCACCCACTGATTGGCGATAGCCGCGGGGTGGGTTTGCTCCATGCTCTCGAGTTTTCGCCTGATCGTGCCAACCGCAGCCACTTTGACCCCAGCCTTAAAGTGGGCCCACAAGTGGCCGCAGCCTGTATGGAGCAAGGTCTGATTGCGCGTGCGATGCCACATGGTGATATTCTTGGTTTTGCCCCACCCTTGGTGGTCACCCCCAACGAAGTGGATGAAATCGTCGCTAAAGCGCAAGTCGCCGTCGATAAGGTGATGGATAAACTCGTCACCAGTGGACAATGGCAACCCAAATAGCGCGATGATTCCTATCCAGTAAGCAAAAAAAAGCGCCGACAACTCGGCGCTTTTCTCATTAACAAACTCTGGTCTTACTAACTGGCAGTCGCCGGCTGCAATGCTAAGTTCGCTTCTTTCTCTTGCTGCATCCGCATCACCGCAATCGGACCGGTGATAAAGGTAAAGGCAATCAAGAAAGACACAGGCACGGCGGTGATCACGATAAACGACTGAAGCGCATTCAAGCCACCATCACCGGCAAGCAGAAGTACACCGGCAACCACACCCATCACAATCGCCCAGAACAGACGATGACGGCGCGTTGGCTGATTGTCACCTGACACGGCCATCGCAATCGAGTAAGCCATCGAGTCACCCGTGGTCGCCACGAAGGTGGTGGTCAGCAGCATAAAGGCTGGGATCAGAACCACGCTGTAAGGCAGCTGTGACAAGGACGCAATCAAGATAGCAGGCAAACCCGCATCCGCCATTGGGCCAGAAATGCTGCCAGGCGATTGCAACTCATAAAAGATACCCGTACCACCCAGTACTGAGAACCAGAAGTTAGTGGCAATCGGTGCACAAATAGCCACGGCGACGATCAGCTCACGAATCGAACGGCCTTTCGAGATACGAGCGATAAAGATCGCCATCATCGGCGCAAAGCCAATAAACCAACCCCAGAAGAACCAGGTCCACCATGCATTCCAGCTACCGTTATCGGTATTCAGTGCTAGCGTATGCATATTGTTGAGGTAGTAGCTAAAGCCTGAGCCAAACTGTTCGAAAATAAAGCCAGTTGGACCCAGCACAATCACCACGCCCAACAATACGGCTGCACCAATCACATTCATGCGGCTCAGCCATTGTAGGCCTTTATCCATCCCCGTAAATGCAGAGATCGAGTAAATCGCCACGACGGCAGCCAGAATCAGCATCTGCATTGGCATGGTGTTTTCGATACCCACAAAGCTTTCTAGGCTGTAGCCAAGCTGGGTGGCCAAAAAGCCAATCGGACCGATGGTACCGGCCGCCACGGCAATGATAGAGCAGGCATCAATCACAGAGCCTAACCAGTGGTTTTCCAGCTTGTCACCGAGTAGCGGATACAGCAACGCACGAGGGCGCAGGCGTACACCCGCTTGATGGTGGGCATACATCAGTACGATGGTTGCCAAGGTGCCTAATACTGCCCAGGCTAAAAAGCCCCAGTGGAAAAAGCTTTGGCTCAGGGCAGGGGCGACGGTTTCCATCACACCCGCTTCCATGTCACCCAACGCCGGCGGTGGCGTCATGAAGTGATAAATAGGTTCCGCGGCTGACCAGAAAACACCACCGCCCGCAAGCAGGGTGCACATGATCATCGCAACCCAACGGAAACGACTCATTGAGACAGTATCCGTGGCGCCAAGTTTTAATTTACCAAATTTACTGCCGCCAATCGCAAGCGCCAGTACAAAATTGATCACCATCAACCACTGCCACCAGTAACCAAAAAGGTTGGCAGACTCAGAAAATAGAGACTGGATAACAGAAGAGAAGTGTTTCAGGTCAAACAAGGCAAAGGCAAGGAAGACAGCAACAAAGCCGATGGTAAACACGGCTACGAGACGGTCATTATTTTGTGTAGATTTAAGCATTAGTTCGCTCACAAGGTGTGTGAGGGAGGGGACTCTATCAGTGTGGCGAATGAATGACCAGAACAAATTGTTACAGTCAAAGAAGGGAAAAACGTGACAAGCATCACCTATTCAGCCATGGCGGGGGCTGAATAGGAATATGACATTTTTGTTAAGTGGGCAAAATTTACCCAACACCGTGTCGTCACGCTGGTGTCTTCGGTTTCTCTGTCTTATTCGCCTTACCCGTTTCGAGCACTTTTTTATGCAGCACCACGGTGGCGCGATACAGTTTAGGGTGAACCTGTGACTCGCCTGTTTTTGCACGATTACACGCCGAAATCACTGCCGCCGTTATGCAAGCGGCCACTTTCAGCTGTCCAAGCTGATAGGCATAGTTAGCAACCTTTATCGCCATAAAAATCGATTGGTCGCTGTATTTGTAATTACGGGCGGCGAATTTCTCAAAGCGGAGAAAGTCTTTGTGATAACCCTTCAGAATGCGATCAACGTGGCGATCGTAATACTTTTTATACTTGGCGTAGCTCCCTTTGGGGTTGCTCGCCATAATGTCTCTCACCCAGACAAACGATTGCAGCTGTTCCTTTTCAAATAAGCCACTCAGCCAGGCAAACATATGACCTCCCTACTGCTAGCTTAGCGGCCTTATTCTACTCAATTTCCGTGACTAATCTATGAAAAGGCGAAAGTAACTCATTGACTGGCGGTTATTTAATCAGTGTTGGTCGCTAACTATTACGAGGCTCCGATGGACAACAGTGAGCGACCACAGAAAGATTAGGCTTGCGTGTTGATGTTAATGGTATAAGTGGCGTCCCCGACGGGGAGCATATGTAGGATCTGCTCGCCAAGCGCTGGATGGGTAAGCAGGTAATTGCCTTGCGGAAAGCGGGTGTCTTCCGGCCCTTTCAATACCAGGCTGAAGTTTTCTACCGCGTGCCCGCCCACCTCATCACCGTGGCCAGGATGGGTGTCGACACGCGCCAGCGTCATTGCGTATTCCGTATCCGTTCCATCAATGAGCGTGATCGTTTCATTAATCAATTCATTGACATGCTGGAAAGATAGTACATTCATCGTCCCTCCCGCGCCCCTCTTTGGGTCAATGCGCTTGTTAAAGCTTTACTGATAAGATTAGATGAAAAATTCGACAATGCACAATAGCTTAGTGATTTTTTCAATCGCTTAGAACGACAAAAGGCAACCCATCGGTTGCCTGACTAACGCTTAATTACGCTGACCCAGCCGCTTTAACTGGGCGGGTCTTATTCGACTTTGTTTTGTAGTAATACCACAAACGTCTGCTTTTGTTGTTCATCGAACACCTCTCAATCAGATTAATGAACGATATTGATGCCAAGCGCCGAATGCGGCGCCAATTCATAGTCTTATATTATTTCGTTTCGGAAAGCAAATTCGATCACTGTCAAGCAGCGATAAGGCGAGAAAACAGCCAGCTCAAAGCGGTAAATACGTATTCAATAGGTCAGGCGAGAGGCCTACAAAAGAGAAAGCCGCTCTACAGAGCGGCTTCAAGACGCATTCCTTGTTGGTTGTTGGTCAATGAACATGTTTCTTACATTGCCCCGTGTGCTCACTACGTTGAGCGTCCTCACCGCATGGTCTTGTGTTAATTGCCTGGCTGGCGGCTAACAAGGTGTCGTCATGGGCGCCTGACATTAACGGGGACTTAACGCATTATGTGGCGCGTCACTGCGCGCTAATCATCTACCAAATTGTGTGTCAGCTCAGCTGACATTTTCAGTAAAGCACACTTTTGCCACTGTGCCACGGCGTGCCGTTCAAATTGTGAACAGAGTAATAAATCTGACACAAACTGGGATTTCGCACAGCATACCGGCCTGATTTATGCCACCGAACCACGCCAACATAAAAAATTCTCGCACCACTAGACGACCGGTCTAATTTTCATTATGCTACCCCACATGAAATCGAGCAGCACCCAAGAAACCAGCACTCACAACGCGACCCACCAACACTTGTTGGAAACGGGCGTGAGCGTGATGGCGCAATTTGGCTTTAGCGGCGTCGGCCTTAGCGCGATACTAAAACAAGCCGGCGTGCCCAAGGGGTCTTTTTACCACTACTTTGCGTCGAAAGAACAATTCGGCCAAGCCGTGTTAGACCACTATTTTGCTTGCTACATTGCCGATGTAAACCGCTTACTGTCAGATAGCACGCTCTCTCCCATTGCACGTGTACACAGCTACTTCAGTCGCTGGCAAGCACAATATTGTAGTTTGGATCCGGTGCAAACGTGTTTGGTCGTCAAGCTGAGTGCAGAAGTGGCTGATTTATCCGAGCCAATGCGGCTGGCACTGCGTGATGGCACCGATCAGCTGATTAGCTGCTTGGCGAACACCCTCGCCCAAGATAGCGATGTGTTTGATGAAAAAACCGCGCTTACCACTGCCACGACCTTGTATCAGTTGTGGCTGGGCGCCAGCTTATTAACCAAACTGCATCGTAACGACAGTCATCTTGCACAAGCGATGACCATCACCGAAGAAAAGCTCGGACTGATCGATTAATCCTGTTGTGCTCTACTCAGCACGCAGTAAGCAATAAATAACCGTTGATACGTGGCGGCGTCATAGATTATCGCCCCACCACCAACTTGAAACCCGCCAAGGCGGGTTTTTAACCGGCATTAACTAGACGACCGGTCTAATTTAAATAAACGCTTGATACCATCAAGCACAATAAAAGGAAGGATGAGCAATGAACAACTTTGAGTTCTACAATCCCACACGTATCGTTTTTGGCGAAGGTAAGATTGCCGAGCTGGATCGGCTCATCCCAGCCGATTCAAAAGTATTGATTCTTTTCGGCGGCCAAAGTGCTCGCAAAAACGGCACCTTGGATGAAGTAGAGCAAGCGCTGGGGCAACGTCAATTTGGCCTGTTTGGTGGCATTGAGCCAAACCCACGCTATGAGACCCTGATGAAGGCGGTTGAGAAAGTCGGCGCTGAAGGCTATGACTACCTCCTCGCCGTTGGCGGTGGCTCAGTGATCGACGGCACCAAATTTGTTGCTGCAGCGGCCCAATATGACGGCGACGCATGGGACATCCTCACCAGCATGGGCGGAAAAGTGGAAGCAGCGCTGCCATTCGGCACCGTGCTCACCTTGCCTGCTACCGGCTCTGAAATGAACAAAGGCTCAGTCGTGACCCGTGAGTCGATGCAAGCGAAACTGCCGTTTATGAGCGAACTGGTGTTCCCGCAGTTCTCGGTATTGGATCCGGTGAAAACCTACACCCTACCCATTCGCCAGGTTGGCAACGGTGCGGTGGATGCGTTTGTTCACGTGGTTGAGCAATACCTGACCTATCCAGCCAATGCGCCAGTACAAGACCGCTTTGCTGAAGGCCTGCTACAAACCTTGATTGAGTTAGGCCCACAAGCGCTGGAAACACCAGAAGATTACAATGTGCGTGCGAGTCTGATGTGGACAGCCACCTTAGCGCTTAACGGCTTGATTGGCGTGGGTGTCCCGCAAGACTGGTCAACCCATATGCTTGGTCACGAGCTCACAGCCCAACATGGCTTAGACCACGCACAAACCCTTGCTGTTGTGCTGCCTGCGATGCTCAATGAGAAGTTTGAGCAAAAACAGGCCAAGCTCGCACAATTTGCTGAACGTGTTTGGCATATTGACCAAGGCAGCGACGCCGAAAAAGCACAGCAAGCGATTGAGAAAACACGCGATTTCTTCGAGCGCATGAACGTGAAAACACGCATGAGCGATTACGATCTGGATGAAACTGCGATTGAGCCGTTGATTGAAAGTCTAACCCAACACGGTATGACCCAGCTCGGCGAACATGGCGATGTCACCCCGGACGTGTGTCGCCGCGTGCTGCAAGCCGCACTGTAATCGCCGGTTTATTTCATTGCTATTGTGAGGCGCGCTGAATCAGCCGCCTCTTTTCCCAACATCAAGGGAGGAACTAATGTCAGCATTAACCAATCAACGTTTTGTTCTCGCATCACGCCCAGTTGGCGCACCCACTGCCGAGAACTTTCGCTTAGAAGAAGTCGCCATTCCCGCACTAGGCAACAATGACGTCCTGATTGAAAACCATCACCTATCGATTGACCCATACATGCGCGGCCGGATGAGCGATGCCAAATCGTACGCAGAGCCGGTAGCGATTGATGGCCTGATGGTCGGTGCCACCGTGGGTAAAGTACTGGAATCTAACCATGCCGATTACCAGGCCGGCGATTGGGTACTGGCTTATAAAGGCTGGGAAACCCATTCTGTCGTTGATGGCGATACCCTGCTTAAACTTAATCCCGATCTCGCACCGGTTTCATACGCGCTTGGGATCTTGGGAATGCCCGGCTTCACCGCCTACATGGGCTTATTAGATATCGGCCAACCCAAAGAGGGCGATACCCTGGTGGTGGCGGCCGCAACCGGCCCCGTTGGCGCGACCGTCGCACAAATCGGTAAGCTGAAAGGCTGCCGCGTGGTAGCGATTGCCGGTGGTGAAGACAAATGCCAATACGCTCGTGAACACCTCAGTGTTGACGCCTGTATCGATCACAAAGCCGATAACTTTGCCGAGCAGCTTGCCGAAGCCTGCCCGCAAGGCATTGATGTGTACTTTGAAAACGTCGGCGGCAAGGTATTTGATGCGGTGATGCCACTGCTTAACACAGGGGCACGTGTTCCCGTGTGTGGCTTGGTATCTCAATACAACAACACCGCCCTGCCAGAAGGCCCAGACCGCCTTTCGCAGTTGATGGGGACCATCTTGGTTAAGCGCCTAACCGTGAAAGGTTTCATCATTTTTGATGACTATGCGCACCGTTACCCTGAGTTCGCTCACGACATGGCCAAATGGGTCGGTGAAGGCCAAATCCATTACCGTGAACACGCGGTGGATGGCTTTGAGCAAGCGCCTCAAGCACTGATTGATGTACTCGAAGGCCGAAACTTCGGCAAGATGGTCGTCAATATTAAATAAAGCTTCCGCGCTTTATTTCGTCATACCGAAAACCCTGCCTCCCCCTTAGCGATGGATAGCTAAGGGGGTTTTTTATGAGTGACGTTCGCTTTTCCGTTCCACTCCCCTTTTTGATGCAGAAGAAACACTCAGTGCCAACTACACTAATGGGGATGATTGACTAGCTTCATCGAAATTTGGCAAGGCTGACCGCAGGACGCAACCGCTCCACACCTGTTTCAGCTAAGAAAGAGGATGTATTCAAAATGGCCAAAGTCGCACCCATGATTCGTCATCAGATCAACCTCGGTTTTGCGTTTGTTCTGATTATGGCATTACTGACGATTTTTGCGGTGGTGGAATGGAAGGTAAAACCCGAGCTTATTGAGCAGCGACAAGAGCGGATCAGCATCAATCAACACGCCCTGCTCGATTTACTCGACGCCAAACTCGGCCAAATTGAACTGTTAACCAGCACCATGGCGTTAGCGGGGACCACACTCCCCAAAGATGAAGCTCTGTTCCGCACCACCTTTCCCGAGATCCTCAATAATCATGGCGATCCAGCGATTGCCGGCGGTGGTATCTGGCCCGAGCCCGGCACATTTACACAAGGGGTGGCGCGGCGAAGTTTTTTCTGGGGCCGAGCAGGCGCGACCATGGAGTACTACGACGATTACAACCATCCAGACGGGAAGGGGTATCACAATGAAAGTTGGTACGTAGCGGGCAAAACAACCCCCGCCGATCATTGCAGTTGGTCCAACGCCTATATTGACCCTTTTACCAAAGAGCCGATGATCACCTGCACCGTGCCAATGAAAGATGATAAGCGCTTTGTGGGTGTCGCCACCGTCGATATGAGGCTCGCCGGCATCTCAGATATTTTGTCCCAGTATGGCAAAGAAAACGGTGGCTATGTCTTCGCCTTCGACGCAGACAGCAAGGCGATCAGCTTTCCGCAATCAGCCGTCACCTTTCAACCCTACAGGAACACACTATGGACGCGAGACGAACTGCAAGTGCAATTGCCTTGGTTGCAATCGGCGTTCAAGGCAACCCAAACACTCAGCACCAGCAAGCTAATCACGGTAGAAAATGACGGCATCCTCAACGAAGCCGCATATGTTCATTTGATTCGCTACCCTGAAGCCGACTGGGTGATTGGCCTCGCCGTCCCTAAAAGCAAAATGACCGCCGCCGCTGACAACATGGGGTTGTTTTTAATGATAGCGATTGGTGGCTTGCTGCTCGTTGTCGGTGTCATCGCGACGATCACCGCCCGCAATTTACTGGATAAAATTCGACAAACCACCCATCAGATCCGAGAGTTGATCGATGGTGAAACCACCCAAGCACTCGACGTGGGGAACCTGAATGAAGTCGGGGAATTACGCCATGCCGTCAACGATTATGGTGATAAACTAAAGGCACTGCTGTTGCGTTTAGAAACACTCCAAGATGAATTGGTTCAGAATGAAAAACTGTCCTCACTCGGCTCCCTAGTCGCAGGCATCGCACACGAGCTGAATACCCCCATCGGCAACGCACTGATGTCTTCAACCTCCATCTTGTCGATGAAGCAAGATTTTGTCCAACAACTCGAAAAGCCGATCACACGTGACGATTTAGACCAATTTCTCACCCATGTTGAAGATGGGACACGGATTGTTGAACGTAACATGTCACGTGCCTCCGAATTAATCCGTGCATTCAAACAACTGGCCGTGGATCAAACAAACGACCACCAGCGCGAGTTTGACCTCCATCATCTTATCAACGAAGTGCTTCTGTCTTTGCGTCCGACACTTCAGCGAACGCCTCACCACCTTGATGTAGATATCCCTGAGGCAATTAAGCTCAATAGCTACCCTGGAGCCCTCACCCAAACGCTGATCAACTTAATTAACAATGCGTTAGTGCATGCATTTACCACGCAAGATCAAGGCCATATTCAAATCCATGCGAGTCAGGATTCACACGATCAGGTACATATTACCGTCCAAGATAACGGCGTGGGCATGACGCCAGACGTGCAAAAACACATTTTTGATCCCTTTTATACAACCCACCTCGGTCAGGGCGGATCTGGCCTTGGCTTACATATTACCTTCAACCTCATCACGAGTGTGCTCGGTGGCCGTATTCAGGTAAAAAGCAAACCGCAACAGGGCAGTCGCTTCATTGTGACGATTCCACTGACGGCCCCCGAACGTGCCTCGTCGTCTTCATGAAGATGGCTGGTAAATGGAATATCATTGTCCAGCCAACTGCAACACCGTGGGCAATGCGGTCATAGCACCTTTGGCGGTAGTGGCCAGCGCGCCACAGCGGTTGCCTTGACGCACGGCCTCAGTCACCGCCTCTGGCGACTGCCAGTCGGGCAACTTGGCTAGGGCAGCCAACAAGCCGCCCATAAACGCATCACCAGCGCCAGTGGTATCCACGACCTTGGCGGGTGTTGTCGCCACCTGCCAAAGCGCTCGGTTGAACGCAACTTGTGCACCGTCACTGCCTAGCGTGACCACCCACAAGGACACACTCGGTACGTGCGAGACGAGCACTTCAAGCGCAGATTTGATAGGCCGGCTCTCGCCGGGCTCGGAGCCTGTCACTAACGGCGCAGTCAGTAAAGCAAGCTCATCATCAGACACTTTGACCACATCCGCCAGCGGCAAGGCTTGCCTCACGGTCTCTAGCATCTGCGCCTCGCTTTGCCACAAATCATCACGCAAGTTAGGGTCAAAGCTGACAAACCCACCCTGGTCACGACACGCTTGCATGGCGCCGAGCGTGGCCGATCGCGAGGGTTCGTTCGCTAACGCAATGGAGCAAGCATGTAACCACTGCCCCTTTTCAAACACAGGGAAGTCATAGGGCTGCACAAACTGATCGGCACTGGGTTTCACCATAAACGTAAAGCTGCGCTCACCCGCCTCATCTAACTCGACCAACACGGTTGAGGTGCGTTGCGCGTTATCGCGATGCATAAACGCAATGTCTACGCCTTCATCGGCCAACGTGGTTTGCATAAAACGTCCCAATGGATCGTCGCCCACTCGACCAATAAAGCCCGTTTTCTCCCCCAGCCGGCTAATCGCCACGGCCACATTGGCGGGCGCACCGCCCGGACATTTTAGGTAGTGGCGTTCACCGTCAGGGATCAAATCCACTACCGCATCGCCAGTGACCCATACCTTACTCATCACGCTTGCTCCTCGTTCAATGCTCGATTAGGCCGCCGCCGTTTGCGCATATTTTTTACGGGTACCCAGTACATAGGTCACCGCAAACGCCACGACAAAAGCAATGGCCATTCCGATGATATACGGCACCACTCCGTCAGGGCGAATCGAAATGATCCCTGGCAGCCCCGCGGCACCCAGCGCTTGCGCTTTCACTTTAAAGAAGGTGATGAACGCGCCTGCACAGGCTGCGCCTACCAATGCACCGATAAACGGATAACGATATTTAAGGTTAATACCAAACATCGCCGGCTCAGTGATGCCAAGCAGTGCCGTGATACCCGCCGGCATCGCAATTCCTTTCGCTTTCACATCCGCGGTTTTTAGCCCGAACGCCAAACAGGCCGCGCCTTGCGCCACATTTGACATCGCGGCAATCGGGAAGATGAAGGTACCGCCGGTGACCGCAATGTCTGCCAATAGCTGCGTTTCAATTGCGATAAAGCTGTGGTGCATCCCGGTGATCACAAACGGCGCATACACAAACCCAAACAATGCACCACCAATCATCCCTGCTGATTCATACACCCAGTTGAGACCATCGCCGAGCAAGAAGCCGAGATCACGGGTAAATGGACCCACCAGAGTAAAGGTGATCAGACCGGTGATAAAAATCGCCAGCAAGGGGGTCAGCAAGTTATCCAGTACTGAGGGAATAATGCGACGTAACCCTTGCTCGACTTGGGCGAGAATATAAGTGGCAACCAGCACAGGCAGTACCGAGCCTTGATACCCGACTTTTTCAATCTCAAAGCCAAAGATTTCCCATACTGGAATATCGCCGGACACCGCCGCACCGCCAAAGCCCCAGCCATTGAGCAGATCAGGGTGGACCATTAACATTCCCAGTGCCGCGCCCAAAAAGGGGTTAGCGCCAAACTTTTTACTGGCAGAAAACGCCAACAGTACCGGCAAGAACACAAACGGCGCATTAGCGAAGGTATTGATCATATTGGCCAAATCGCCCATTTGTGGGTAGGCCTCAATCAAAGATTTGCCATCAATAATCAAACCCGGCGCAGTCAGGATATTAAAAATCCCCATCAGCAGACCACCGGCAACGATGGCTGGAATAATGGGAACAAAAATATCTGACAGCCCTTTCACCGCGCGTTGTAGCCAATTTTGTTTTTCAGCGCCAGCCGCTGCCACGTCTTTCGACGACATGTCTGACTGGCCCGTTAATTTGCTGAATTCGGCATAAACATTATTAACAATGCCCGAGCCAAAAATGATCTGTAACTGACCACTGACTTGAAATTGGCCTTTCACACCTTCAATCGATTCAATCGCGCTTAAGTCCGCCAAGTTATCATCATGGAGTGCGAGTCTTAGCCGCGTGGCACAGTGTGCCGCCGCCGCGATGTTTTCTTTTCCACCCAGTTTATCGAGTAGTTGTTGTGCTATTTTTTGGTAGTTCATGGCTACTTCCCCTGCACGCTCTCACCGTCTTTGCCACCGTCACTTTTATTTTCGTGTGGCGTCACACGCTCCACATTTTCGGGAACGATCCCGAAAATGATGTGCTGAATCCTGTAAAGCATCAAGTATGAGGGCTAATCGCTGTGAGATCGATCAGTAAACCGCCGCGTACCTCTCACCTTAAATGTGATGAATATCACCAAATAGGGGGCATTTAAGGCGCTATGTTTGCAAAGGATCCGTAAATGGAACGATCATGGTACTCCCAGCAAAGGAGAACCCATGGCTAGCTTGAATGATGTCGCCCGTTTAGCGGGTGTTTCTAAATCAACCGTTTCACGCGTGATTAACCAGGAATATGGCGTAAAGCCCGCCACCATTGAAAAAGTTAACCGCGCCATTGAGCAATGCGGCTATGTGGTCAATCAAATCGCTAAGGATTTGAAATCCAACAAAACCAACCTCATCGGGGTGATTGTACCGCGAGTATCGTCGAATGCGATGTCAGCCAGCGTTGATGGGCTTAGCCATGTCTTTGATAAAAAAGGCAAACACGTGCTATTGGCCAACACGCGCCAAGACGATCAGCGTATTTGCTACTACCTCGATTTGTTCAACCAAAAACGCGTAGAAGGGATACTGCTGTTTGCCTCCACGCTCAACCCCGACTTGGTGCACGCCATTAAGCGCTCGAGTGCGCCGGTGGTGGTAATTGGTCAAGACGGCTCACCCTATAACATTCCCAGCGTGATCCATGATGATTATCGGGTGGGCTTTTGTGCTGGCGAGCAGCTTATTAATGCTGGCTGCCGACAAGTGGGCTTTCTGGGGGTACAAGCGGAAGATATTGCCGTTGATCAGCAGCGTTATCAAGGCTTTGAGAGCGCATTGACCACGTTGACCCAAACGGTACCCTTGTTCCATTACCAAGGTCAATTCTCGATTCAATCGGGCTATGTCGCCATGACCGCTATGTTAGAGCAATATCCTGATCTTGACGGTGTATTTTGTGCCACCGACCGTATCGCGATTGGCGCTATCCAAGCCTTGCAAGCACAAGGGATCACCCCTGGGCACACCGTGAAGCTGATGGGAGTGGGCGATGACGAGCTTGCCCAAGTGGTATCGCCAAGCTTATCCACGTTTAACTATGCCTTTGATGCAGCAGGAGAAAGTGGTGCCAAAATGCTGCTCGAGTTACTGGAAACTGGGCAAAGTCATGTGTCTAAATTGGTGATGGGCTTTAACTATATCAGCCGCGCCACCTGCCCTTAACACAGCGACCGTTAACCCAATACAGAGAAATTTTACTTGCGCCACCGCCGTCTTGTTCGCTATTTTTGGAACGTTCCCGAAAATAAAATTGGTACGGATAGATGGAAATAACCCCAACAGGCCTGGTTGACGCATGTGGTGGCGCCGATAACGTGCGACGAGCATTGCGCCATCAAGACAAGGTGATCATTGAGCTCATCGAGCTTGAACGCGTGAACCAAGACGTGCTGCCAATCAGTACGATTGACCATTCACTACGCCAGATCACCCTCGATCAACCCGTTAGTCAGGGGGCGCTAACGGCACTGGGTCGCGTGATCGACCACAACCTGCGTGAACAAGCCGCGCCCTTCTATTCACCCAGCCAAAAGACAGATTTCCATCGTCCCGGATGGCATATCAGCCCTCCCCAAGGGCTGCTGAATGACCCCAATGGTTTTATTTACTTTCAAGGTCACTATCACCTTTTTTATCAGTGGTATCCCTTTGCCTGTGAGCACAAAGATAAATTCTGGGTGCATTTAATCAGCCCTGATGGGGTGCAATGGCATACCGCGCCGCTCGGCCTCACCCCCAGTGATTGGTATGACAGCCATGGGGTATTTTCAGGCCACGCCATGGTGATGAACGACGCCCTTTGGCTGTATTACACCGGCAATACCCGCATTGGCCCCGAGCGTTTGCGCCAAACAACCCAGTGTGTGGCGCGGTCAAGCGATGGCATTCATTTTGAAAAGCTCGGCCCGGTGATTGATGCCCCACCAGCAGGCGTGACCGAGCATATTCGCGATCCCAAAGTCATCCATGACGGCCAACACTATCGGATGCTGTTGGGCGCGCAACGTGAAGATAAAATAGGCCGCCTGGCGCAGTATTCGTCTGCTGATGGCCTTACGTGGCACTATGACGGACTAAGCGGTGATAGCTTAGGCGAGCATGGTTATATGTGGGAATGCCCAGATCTGTTCCAATTAAGCGATCAATGGCTCTGTATTCTCTGCCCACAAGGCAGCCCATCACCAACGCCCGATCACCAAGTTCCTCACCACAATGGTTACGCCAAAGCTACGCTAGAAGCGGACGGCATCAGGCTTGATAACTGGCAAGTGCTGGATCATGGGTTTGATTTTTACGCCCCGCAGACGGCGCAGACCCCTGACAATAAGCGCATGCTTATCGCTTGGATGGGCCTGCCAGACGAAGTTGAACAACCCAGTTTAAGTGCGGGCTGGTTGCATCAGTTAACCTGTCCACGTGAGTTACACTGGGAAAATGGGCAAATTTATCAGCGCCCAGCCGCCGCGCTGCAAAGCTTAAGAGGCCCTCAGCAACTTTTGGTGATTAACCCTGAGTGCCACTCAACCTCCGTGGATTTAGGCACCAAGCAGTTTGAGCTCAACACCACGCTGCCCATTCCGACCAGCGGCCACTACACGCTATACTTTCACAGCCGCAGCGGCATGATGACGCCAGCCACCTCCGGCAAACCATCCGGTTGTGCACTCACCATTGACGGTGACAGCCGCACCCTAACACTGGATAGAAGCGCAAGCCTCGCCAAAGAAGGCGATACCCGTCGCTGCATTCACTTGCCCGAGCCGCTAGAAGATTTGCCACTACAGGTTCTCGCTGACACCAGCTCACTGGAGTTCTTTATCGCCGACGGGCGATGGACGATGACCAGCCGTTACTTTAGCGCTATTGATGCAACCTTTTTAGCGCTGACACGCGATCGCCACGACACGCCTTTGCCAAAAGAGATGGATTGGTATGCGTTGAAAAACGCCAGTGTTAGGTGATACATCAGGGAAGTGGCGTTGACCATACTACACCACATCTGACTGGCACAGTTAACGCCCATCAACTAGCATTAAGAGTTTGAATCTTCTGTGTTTAATCATCGCCATGATATTATTGGTGATGATTAAGCACGCTTCTTATTTCAACTAGGGTGACGATATGCTGCTTGCAATACTGGCGATTATTGCTGGATTTGCGCTTTTGGTGTGGAGTGCAGATAGGTTTGTAGAAGGCGCGGCTGTGAGCGCCCATTATGCCGGTATACCGCCGCTACTCATTGGCATGCTGGTGGTAGGGTTTGGGACATCAGCGCCTGAAATGGTGGTCTCAGCGATGGCTGCAGTCGATGGCAATCCTGCGTTAGCACTGGGCAATGCGCTAGGCTCGAACATCGTCAATATCACCTTAATTCTCGGGGTGACCGCCCTCATCGCGCCTATTGCAGTGCATTCCACCATTGTGCGCAAAGAGCTACCCATTCTTTTAGCCATCACTCTCATTATCGGGGCAATGCTATGGGACTTCACGATCAGCGCCTACGAAGCTTTACTGCTTATCACAGGCTTTTTACTGCTGATCGGCTGGTCAGTGTGGTCTGGCGTACGTACTAAAAACGATACCCTCGCCACCGACATGAATGCCGAACTCAACCAGCAAACCCTGTCGCTAAAAAAAGCACTGATGTGGCTAACGATTGGGCTGGCACTGTTAATTGTGAGCTCGCGCATCTTGGTATGGGGTGCCGTTGAGATCGCCCAACAACTGGGCATCAGCGATCTGATTATTGGTTTAACCATAGTCGCATTAGGCACCTCCCTGCCCGAGTTGGCCGCCTCAATTATCGCCGCCCGCAAAGGAGAACACGATATTGCCGTGGGCAACGTGGTCGGCTCCAACATTTTTAATTCCCTTGCCGTGATTGGTATTGCTGGCGTCATCGAGCCGATTCGCGACATCACCGAAGCGGTCTTCTGGCGAGATTGGGTGGTGATGCTCGCCGCCACCGTGATCTTGCTGCTGGTCGCAATACGCTTTGGCAAGACACGCGAAATCAACCGCGCCGAAGGGGGATTACTGTTTGTGTGCTATATCAGCTATACCTGTTTGCTGATCTATGCCGTGCGGTAGGGGCTCTACAAATCAAGATCTGAAGCGTACATCGTCTCAACAAATAGTGATTAGCGCCTCGAACAAGCAATGAGTTGATTTCACACATAGTTACACAACGGTGCGCTTTTACGCTTTACATCGAACGCGGGTCGATGAACACTGCTTGGCAGAGTATAATGACAACCGATATCACGTAGAGTTAGTCACAGATTATGAGCAATACCACCGCGAAAAAGCCGAGTCCCCTGTTTGAAACCCTGTTCAACGTTTTCATCCCCTCGATCATCCTGATGAAGTTGAGCGGCGATGAATACCTAGGGACAGCCACGGCCCTGGTCGTCGCTTTGGCCTTTCCTCTCGCTTACGGCGGGATGGATCTGGTCCGTAACCAGAAATTCAATTTTATCGCAGCACTGGGCTTTATCAGCGTATTACTGACAGGCGGGATTGGCCTACTCGAGCTCGATACCCGTTGGTTAGCCTTAAAAGAGGCGCTGATCCCCGGCCTTATTGGCTTGGCGGTGTTAGGGTCAACCTTTACCCGCTACCCACTGATGCAGAAGTTAATACTGAATGACACTGTGCTCAACCTCTCGTTGATTAATCAGCGCCTAAAAGAGAAAGGACAATCCGACGCCTTTGAGCGCTGCTTGATGTGGTCAAACTACCTGTTCGCCAGCACCTTTGTGTTCTCATCGGCGATGAACTACTTCCTTGCCACGTGGATTGTGACCAGCCCTGCCGGCACGTCCGCGTTTAATGAAGAACTAGGCAAAATGACGCTGTACAGCTACCCGATGATTGCTATCCCTAGCATGCTGATGATGTTCGGCATCTTTTACTACATTTGGCGTCAGATACGCGCGATGACATCGCTAGAAACAGAGCAAATTTTCCACCTGAAATAGCAAGCGCCACGCGCGGCGTTCAGAACAGATCAAAAAGGGAGGATCGCCTCCTCCCTTGCGTTATCACTTCCACCCTTGACGCCACTTCTCGTCACTTTTAAGCTCACGCCAGTCAATCGGATATTCTTTTTTCGACAGCACCGACTCGAGCACGCATAACACCACCACACCGTCTTCATCATACTCAACGTCAGAGACCAAAAAGTGCTTCTCACGATGAATAGGTTTGACCGCCGTCCACTTGCTATTGCGTAACTTAGCTGGATTGATCTGGTTCACGACTGCCCCTTAACAAACGCCGGAAAAGGCTGACAAGGAATGCATTCGTTTCAACTTATCAGCCCTTTCAAGAATAGCAATACAAAGTAAACGAACGCTACCATTGACTAATTTGGGTTAGACGGTCAGCCCGTTCGAGTGAATCAGCACTCATTGCTTTGAGTTCAGATGCCCCTTCAGCGTTCTGCTCCGACAACGTCCTGATTCGATCCGCCAGTTGACTGATCTCTTCTGTTACATGCGCTTGCTGCTCCGATGCCGTGGCAATGCTTACGGTGCGCTCTTTGATGTTATCAAATGCTGTGACAATCTCTTCAAAGTGCTCACGCACCACACTCGCTCGCTCAACCGAAGATTGAGACAACTGATAACTCGATTCAATCACGTCCACGCCCTGGCTAGCCGCCGAATGAAGCTGATGAATCATGCCATCAATTTCTTCCGCTGATTCCTGCGTTTTGGCGGCCAATGAGCGCACCTCATCGGCAACCACTGCAAACCCACGTCCTTGCTCTCCCGCACGCGCCGCCTCGATAGCCGCATTCAGTGCTAGTAGATTGGTTTGCTCTGAAATCTTTTTGATGACCTCAAGGACCGTTCCCACCTGCTGTGAATCTGAGGCCAGTTTATCAATCACAGAGGAGGCTTCTTTCAGTGTGGTAGCAAGCTTGGCAATCGCGTCACTGTTCTCATCGACGGCTTGCTGTCCTTTTGCCACCACGTGCGATGCATCCTCGGCAGTATCTGCGGCAGTGGCAGTATTGCTCGACACCTCGGTGGCACTTGCGGACATTTGGTTTATCGATGAGGCGAGCGTGATATTCTCATTCGTCTGCGCCGACGTTCGGTCGCTCAAATCTTGGCTCAGTGCCTGTAAGTCGTTTGCACTGCTTTTAACGCCAATCGCTTCTCTCGCTACGTCTTCGAGAATTTTTTCAAGATGGGCGCCATAATCGTTGACAGCGCGCCGTAGCTCGCCCATCTCATCAGCACGAACAATCTCTAACTTACCGCCTTTCTCACCTTTCGATAGACTGCTAACCTGCTGAGTCGTCTCTTTGATACTGCGAATGAGTCTCTGGCCGAGCCATACCACAACTAACGCGAAGACAATCACCAGCGGTAACAGTGTTATATACAGGCCAGAACTTACTCGATTCAGCGCCGCCAAGGCCGTTGCCTCAGGCAACAACATGCCCACTGTCCAACCCTGTTCCGGTAAAGGAACCTGCACGAGGAGCGACCGGCTATCGCCTACCACACCTTCCGGCAGGTAAACCGGCTCCTCAGCGTCCAAGGCCGAGACAAGCGGGGATAAACGAGGATACCGTCTACTTGCGTCGCTCAGGCTTTGCATACTAAGGCTTGAAGAACGCACATCGGGAAACGACAGAATGCGATCGGTTTGATCGAGCACAAAGGCATAGCCTCCGGTTGCCTCATTTTGGTCAGTTAATAAGTTTGACAGACCGGAGAGCATCAAATCGATTGTCGCAACGCCCCAAAACTGGCCATCTCGGCGAATTGCGACCGTGCAAGTGACCATGGGCGTGCCAGAAATCGCATCCTCATAAGCGGCAGACCACGCGCATTGCCCCGCCGGTAAGCCTCGGCCTGCTTGATACCAGCTTTCGTTATGATAACCACTGCCAGCGGGATCATTGTAATCATCTAATAGATCCAGCGAGCCTTGTGCATTACGTGCCCAAAATAAGGAATCACGTGTTTTTCCCGGTGTTAACTTACCAGGTTCAGGCCAAACACCACCGCCCGCAATCGCGGCGTTACCGTAGTGATCGACCACGGGCTCAAGACGTTCAATAAACTGCCCGCGATCTAACGGCAATGTTTCCGATAGCGCCGCGAGTGTATCGGTCAACACTGCCCCTTCATTCAATGCCGTGGCAATACGCCCTTCAATGTTTGTGACGGTTTGCCGAGCGCCAGCCTCTGCCTGCTCTTGCAAAACGGGCTTCGCTACCCACTCCATAACCAGGTAAATGGTAAGAAATGACCCCAGCAAAAGGGCAAGCGCCATGGCTTTAATCTTACGGCTGATTGTCATGGCAAAATCCTCTGCACTGCTATTTGCTATAAGCGTAGCAGCGAGTCGTCTAATTACCATGAAGGTGTGTTTTCTCGCGCAAAACGTACTGATCGCGATGGAGGGGTTTGACCGCCGTCCACTTGCTATTGCATCACTTGGTTGGATTGGTTGGGTTCACCCCGTTAGATACTGCATCGGTTAAAAATGACGATAACTAGTACGAACGGGGCTTGGTTTGGTTCAGTGGTTGGGGTGGTGTAACTCGTTCCCACGCTCCTGCGTGGGAATGCATATGGATTTTGAATCATGGGCAGGATTCACTACAAGATCACTGAACTAACTCCGTATTTTTTCGTCTCCAGACACCGCCAATACCTTTAGATCATTATCAGCAAGTAAACAGGTTCAATGCCCTACCGAGCGCAGTGTTACACAGTTTATGGAGCTGCTTGTATTTGAATAAAAGCTAGATATGCATTCCCACGCGGGAGCGTGGGAACGAGAAAAAAACCGCCCCCTAGCTTCAAACAATTCCATTTTGTATGTCACTTCTGATAATCTCCAAAACCTGATTATGCAAATCTTCATCGTGATAATGTTTAAAATCTGAAGCTGTATCCCTATCAAAGTGATATTTGTTTTGCTTACCATTGCTATCATTTGATACAAAAATCACAAATTCATCTACATTCTCTGCAAACCTGATTGTGTAACTATTACCACTTACAACCATTGGAAAAGTTTTTGTAATATTAAAACCGATTAAACTTGTCATGTATTTCTCCTTTTTTATAAAGCATCGCTCTGCGGCAAACTTGGAGCGCAGCGAAAAGTTTGTCCGACAGCAGCGCCTTGTTAAATGCAAGCTTACTAAACCTTTCAAGCATCCAAATTAACTACATTACCCTCACCAAACCAACTAACCGCTGTTTGAATGACTTGAGCACTTGGATTTGGAAAGAATACAGCCAACCTTTCTTTCGCACGAGTACAACACACATAAAATATTTTTTCTGACCTCTGGCGAACACTATCGGTGCCGTTTCGCTCAAACAAATAATTAAAGTTATATTGGTTCCACTTGCCATTATCCAGAACTACCAAAACATTAGGAAATTCGGCACCTTTAGTTTTATGCTGTGTCGAGAATGGCAAGTACCCTTCGAGATATTCAAAGACATTTCGGAACTCTTGATAATTAACTTCGCACACCTGCTTGTATAAATAATATTTATCTTCTATGTATCTTGCCAGATTGTCATCCTTGATAACTAAACCTAATTCATCAGCGAGATCAATAACCTCACCTATCTTAATACCCGCCTGTATTTCAAAAGACTGAATGGCTTTATTAAGCCTGATTTTATCTTGAACAGAAGTAAGGGAGTAATCAGTCGCTTTAATGAACTGATTAAATTTTTTAGATTGATAGAGTCGTATGCAATTTTCAATTTTAAACAGGTGCTTGACTAAATCATCTCTATTAGAGCCAGGTTTACTTTCATCACCAACATTATTTTTCTTATCATCAAGCAGTTGTTCTTTATCAACGTATAGCTTTGATATCTGATCATAAGGCTGTTTTTTGGCTAAATCAAAATATATTGGATGATTATCAATGTAATTGCTCTGCGCAGGTGTTGGATCTGGATTTCCAACATGATCAATTACTTGAGCAAGTGTTTTTCCTTTAGAATCGTATTC
>NZ_MUFA01000027.1:0-39399 GCF_001995955.1 Salinivibrio sp. PR6
ATATTATTATAATTCCATCCAGGGTCGTTATCAGGAGAGAATCGTAATTGCATCCTGAAGCGGACAACCTTTTTAGCTGTTTTTTTTAACGAAAATAACGTCAACGTCGCGCTTTTTTACGGTTTTAACGATTATTCACATTGCAGCCTTCACTTAACTTGGGCTTAGTGAAGATGTTTGCTGGCCTGGAGCAACAAGTATCGCTTGGGGCATCCCATCCATAATCACAACGTCAGGGTCGGCAACACAGTAAGCTTGAGCTCGCGAAGGTTGTAAGCAACGAGCTCACTATCCATCACGTGAACTGAAAGCAACAGTAAGGAATGGCTATGTTTTCGAGTAACATTAGAGTTGCCAGCAAGACCCTACTTGCCTCTGCAATTATCGGTGCGCTGAGCGCAAGTGCTGGCGTCAGTGCCGCCGAGCGCAGTGAGCTCACTATCCACCCGAAAGAATTCAATACTTTTGTCCGTAACTTTAACCCTTTCCTCGGCGCTACCTATCTGCACACCACCACTGACTTTATCTATGAGCCTTTAGTGGTGTTTAACGAAATGAAAGGCAACCAACCTGTCTTTCGTCTCGCGAGCGGCTATGAAATGGCGGATGACCTGAAAAGTGTCACCTTCACCCTTCGCGAAGGGGTGAAATGGTCAGACGGTGAAGCCTATACCGCCGATGATGTGGTGTATTCGTTTGATTTGGTCAAAAACCACCCTGAGTTGGATCAATCTGGGATTAACCAGTGGGTTGATGACGTGAAGAAGCTAGACGACTACACCGTCCGCTTTGAACTCACTGAAGCAAACTCGAATGTCCCCTACGAAATTGCGAAAGTACCTGTGGTGCCTGAACACGTCTGGAAAAATGTTGAAGAGCCCGCGTCTTACACCAATGAAAACCCGGTAGGCTCTGGCCCCTTCACCACCATCGATACCTTCACGTCACAGCTCTATATTCAATGTCGTAACCCGCATTATTGGGATAACGATAACCTCGATGTTGACTGTCTGCGTGTGCCGCAAATTGCCAATAACGATCAGTTTTTAAGTAAAGTGATCAACGGCGAAATGGATTGGACCTCGTCATTTATTCCCGACATTGATCGCACCTATGCCGCCGCTAATCCAAACCATCACTATTGGTATCCTGCCGCCGGCACCCAAGCCTTTATGGTTAATTTTAATGACCCAGACCCTGCCAAGCGTGAAGCGCTAACCAATGTCGACTTCCGTCGCGCCTTTTCGATGGCACTGGACCGTCAAACCATCATTGATATCGCGTTTTATGGTGGTGGTACGGTAAACGACTTCGCCTCTGGCTTAGGTTATGCCTTTGAGTCTTGGTCCGACGAAGCAGTGCATGAAAAATATCGCCAATACAATACGTACGATCTAGACGGCGCCAAAGCACTGCTCGCTAAAGCCGGCTTTAAAGATCAAGACGGCGATGGCTTTGTGGAAACGCCATCAGGTAAGTCGTTTGAGCTCGAGATCCAATCCCCCAATGGCTGGACCGATTTCAACAACACCGTTCAACTAACAGTTGAGCAACTTGCCGAGGCCGGTATCAAAGCCAAAGCACGTACCCCTGATTTCTCGGTATACCGCCAAGCGATGCTCGAAGCCGACTACGACGTCGCCTACACCAACTACTTCCACGGTGCTGATCCTTATACCTATTGGAATAGCGCGTATAACTCCAACTTACAGGAAGGGGATGGCATGCCGCGGTTCGCAATGCATTACTACCAAAATGCCGAGCTCGACAAGCTGCTAGACAGCTTCTACAAAACCGCGGATAAAGCTGAGCAGCTGGAAATTGCCCACCAAATCCAAGCGATTATCGCCAAGGATCAGGTCACTATTCCGGTGCTTTCTGGTGCACAAATGTATCAATACAACACCACCCGCTTCACCGGTTGGTGGAACGAAGACAATCCGAAAGGTCGCCCCTCTATCTGGGCCGGCATTCCTGAGCGTCTTCTTCATGTGCTGGACCTTAAGCCCGTTCAGTAACCACTATCGGGCGCCTTGCGCGCCCGCTTTTCCACGGTGTTCACGCCACGAACATCACCACTTCGCTGTGTAAGGTGTGGGTTATGGGTTATTTTTTCCGACGGCTAACTTTTTACATGATTGCCCTTTTAGTGGCAGCAACACTCAATTTTATTATTCCTCGTGCCATGCCCGGTGATCCTGTCACCATGATGTTTGCCAACGCCTCGGTGCAAGTCACTCCAGAGCGGATTGAGGCAATGAAACAACTGCTGGGCTTTGTCGATGGCCCCCTCTATATGCAGTATTTCACCTACATGAAAAACGTGTTGAGCTGGGATTTAGGCACCTCCATCCAGTTTTATCCGTTGTCGGTAAACGAGCTCCTCGGCAAAGCCTTTGGCTGGTCGCTGTTTCTTGCCGGCAGTGCAGTGCTGCTGTCCTTCTCGCTGGGCTCGATTTTGGGGATTTTTGCCGCTTGGAAGCGCGGCGGAAAATACGATGCTGTGATCACCCCAGGAATGCTAATCATCCAAGCGGTACCTCAAGTGGTTATCGCGATGTTAGCGCTGTTTATTTTCGCCATTGGCCTGAAATGGTTTCCTACCGGATACGCCTACACGCCGGGCGTCACCCCTGACTGGACCAGCTGGGCCTTTATTAAAGATGTGGCCTATCACGCCGTACTCCCGCTTTTTTGTGCCTCCATCATTCAAGTCGGCGGCTTTTTGGTCAACATGCGTAACAACATGATTAACCTGCTTGCGGAAGACTACATCACCATGGCCCGCGGCAAAGGGTTAAGTGAAAACCGCGTGGTATTTAACTACGCCGCTCGGAACGCGCTCTTGCCCAGTGTTACTGCGCTATCGATGTCGCTGGGTATTGCCATCGGGGGCCAACTGATTGTGGAGATCATTTTTAACTACCCCGGTCTTGGCTCAGTGCTTTTGAATGCGATCAACGCGCGTGACTACCAAGTCCTGCAAGGCCAGCTACTGATTATGACCTTGTTTATGCTCTCGTTTAACTTAATTGCTGACATGCTGTACGTGGTCCTTGACCCACGCCTGCGCAAAGGAGGCAAATAATATGAAAGATCTCCTCACCCTTATCGTACGCAATAAAATTGCCCGCGCAGGCTCCATCATTGTTGGCCTATTTATATTAATGGCGGTCTTCGCGCCTTTATTAACCCAGCATGCACCTGATAAACGCACCGGTAACCCGCATGAATACCCAAGCTTTATCGTCAAAGCGGCGCAAGCCAATCCAGACGGCTGGGTCGCCACACACTTAGCGGATGATCGTCGCACCCTACTGATGTCGAAAAAGGCCGACCATGTCCTTGGTACCACCCGTATGGGTCGTGATGTCTGGTCGCAGTTAGTACATGGCGCCCGTGTTTCGTTAGCGGTGGGTTTTGGGGCAGGCATCACCGTGTGTGTGCTCGCCACCTTAATTGGTATTACCGCCGGCTATTTAGGCGGTTGGGTTGACGATGTACTCACCGCCGCGATGAACATTATGTTGGTGATCCCGCAATACCCACTCTTGTTCGTGCTCGCCGCATTTATCGGCGAAGCCGGACCGCTGACGATCGCCATCATTATTGGCTGCACCTCGTGGGCGTGGGGCGCACGGGTGGTTCGCTCACAAACCCTTGCCCTGCGCGAAAAAGAGTTCGTGAAAGCTGCCGAAGTGCTGGGTGAGTCGCGCTTTCGTATCACCTTTGTCGAGATCTTGCCTAACTTGGTGCCGATTGTCGGCGCCAGCTTTATTGGCTCGGTAATGTATGCCATTGCCATGGAGTCCATTATCTCCTTTCTAGGCCTTGGCGATCCCAACACCATCAGCTGGGGGATCATGCTCTACAACGTGCAAACCTCTTCATCCATGCTAATTGGCGCTTGGTGGGAGCTGCTCGCACCTTGTATCGCGCTGACCTTACTGGTTACAGGGCTTGCCTTGCTCAACTTCGCAGTGGATGAAATTGCCAACCCGCAATTACGAGCGCAAAAAGGGATGAAGCGCTGGAAAAAACTCAGCCAACAAGAAAAGAAAGCCCGCGACGAGAATCCCGTTGCCGAACACATGCTGATCAGTGGAGATAAATCATGAGTCGCACCCCACTTATCTCAATCCGTGACCTGTGCGTGGACTACATTACCGATGCGGGTGATGTCCGAGCCTGTGATCACGTTAGTTTTGACATTGCCCCCGGTGAAGTTTTTGGTCTGGCTGGCGAATCGGGATGCGGTAAATCCACCGTTGCCTTTTCGCTGATGCGTCTGCATAAGCCACCCGCCTTTATCACCGGCGGAGAAGTCATCTTTAACGGCGAGAATATCCTCGATTACAGCGACGCTCGGATGCGCGACTTTCGCTGGCGGGAGATGTCGATGGTGTTTCAAAGCGCCATGAATGCCCTTAATCCAGTGCTGACACTCGAAGAACAGTTTTGCGATGTGCTAATGCGCCACACCAACCTGACCCGCAAACAAGCGGTCAAACGGGCTCAAGGCTTGCTGGAAATTGTCGATATTCACCCTAGCCGCCTGACCGATTATCCGCACCAGTTTTCGGGCGGGATGCGTCAGCGCTTGGTAATTGCCATTGCGCTGGCATTAAACCCGAAAATGATCATCATGGATGAGCCCACTACGGCATTAGATGTGGTAGTGCAGCGCGAGATCTTGCAAAAAATCTACGCGTTAAAAGAAGAGTTTGGCTTTTCGATTCTGTTTATCACCCATGACTTATCGCTCATGGTGGAGTTCTCCGACCGGATTGGGATCATGTATTCCGGTGAGCTGATTGAGGTCGCGCCGTCCAAACAGGTGCTCAACAATCCCTATCACCCCTACACCGAAGGACTGGGCAGCTCATTCCCCTCACTCACCGGGCCTAAGCGCCAGCTCACGGGGATCCCAGGCAATCCGCTCAACTTGCTCGAAATCCCGACAGGATGCCGCTTTCAAGCGCGCTGTGCTCAGGTGCATGAGCGGTGTCGAACCACGCAAACGGCGCTGCGCCAAATCGAACCGGGCCGGTATTCCAACTGCCATCTATACGGCGAGCCCATCGCCCAACAAAAACTCTAATAACGCGCCAATGTGAGGAAGTCAGTGATGAGTACAGGTTTTGGAGAACTGCTGGTTGAAGGAAAAAACGTGGTGAAAGATTTCCCCATTAACAGCCATGCCCTTAAACAACCCATGATGCGAGCGATCAATGATGTCTCGTTCAAAATGTACAAAGGCCGTGGACTTGCCGTGGTGGGTGAGTCGGGCTCGGGAAAATCAACCACCGCGAAAATGATCGCCAAAATGTACGCCCCGACCGACGGCTGCATTGAATATCGAGGCCGCGATATCACCACCATTAAAAAACGTGATGAGCTGATGCGCTATCGCGAAGGCCTGCAAATGGTCTGGCAAGACCCTTTTGGCTCGCTCAACCCCACGCACAATGTGTTTCACCATATTGCGCGGCCGTTATTGATCCACAAAAAAGTCGCCAAGCGCGACAAAGCACAATTGAAAGAGCGGGTGTTCGAGCTGCTCGAGCAAGTGGGCCTGACCCCTGCCAAAGAAACGGCGGAGAAATTTCCCCACCAGCTGTCGGGCGGCCAGCGTCAGCGGATTAACTTGGCGCGGAACATCGCCGTCGGCGCGGAAGTGGTACTCGCCGACGAGCCGACCTCGATGCTGGATGTGTCGATTCGTGCCGGTGTGCTTAACCTCATGGAAGAAATGAAAGTGGAGAAGCAAATGTCGCTGCTCTACATCACCCATGATATCGCCACCGCGCGCTACATTGCCGAAGACTTGGCGGTGATGTACGTCGGCCATATGGTCGAATGGGGAGACACCGAAGAGATTATTCATCGCCCTCAGCATCCTTACACCCAGCTGTTGGTCTCAGCCGTGCCCGACCCGAGCAAGTCTATTCACGAAAAACTAAAGGGCAACAAGGGTGAGATCCCCCTGTGGACGCCGGACTCAGTCGGCTGCCCTTTTGCTGGCCGCTGCCCACATGCGACGGCCAAATGCACTGAGCAGTTGCCCGGCGTCACCAAGCTCGCCGACAACCACTATGTGCGCTGCTATTTGTACGAGCAATAGCGACCAATAAGGATACCATCATGCAAGTGCTGACCAATCACATTGGCTACTCGTTACACGGTGACAAATACGCGGTGATCGTCAGTGACAGCGACCGCCTCACCGGCACACCCGTGGCACTGATTTCCCTGCCTCCTCTTAAGGGGACAGGCACATTTAGTACTGCCGATAAAGCTGCCGCCTCTTCTGGGGACAGGCACTTTAATGAAGCCGCAGAAGGCGCGCAAAATTTTACGGGGACAGGCACTGTTATTCTCGGGACAGACACAGCACCACTCGATAACGTGGTGGCGCAGTTTGAGTTACATCAAGGCACAAAGTTAAGCAACTGGCAGATGGGCACGGCTTATACCCTCGATTTCTCTGCCTTTGCACATCGCGGACGCTATCAACTAGTGCTGTTAACAGATACTCCGGTATATTCGCATCCGTTTGAGATCCTTGACGATTGTCTGTTTCACACCACGTTTTCCGATCTGCTGCATTATTTTAAATCACAGCGGTGTAGTGGCATCTATGAACACGCGGATCAGCACGCCAAGGTATTCGGCTCTGATGAACGCGTGGATGTATCCGGCGGTTGGTACGATGCCTCTGGCGATGTGAGCAAATACCTGAGCCACCTTTCCTACGCCAATTACTTTAATCCGCAACAAATCCCGCTATTGGCTTGGGGACTGGCCGATCTTAGCAGCCAATTTAGCTCGGAAACGCTGCCCGCGTTTATGCGCACGCGCTTAGCCGATGAAGCGAAACACGGCGCTGATTTTCTTCTCCGTATGCAACACCCCAGTGGCTTTTTTTATATGACGGTGTTTGATCAATGGTCGAAAGATCCGGAGCGCCGCACCCTTTGCGCTTACGCGACGCAAGATGGAGTGATGAGTGAGGCTTACCAGGCCGGTTTTCGTCAAGGCGGCGGCATGGCGATTGCTGCCCTTGCCGCCGCAAGCCGATCCCCGCTTTGCGCGGATCCAGACCAACAAGCACGCTATTTAGATGCCGCCATTCGCGGCTACTGGCATTTGGTTGAACATAACCATCATTACCTTGATGACGGTGAGCCCAACATTATTGACGAAACCTGCGCCCTTCTCGCCGCATGTGAGTTGCATCACGCCACTCGGCAGTCTACCGAAGAGCAACCTACCGGGGACAGTCACGCTTATTTAGCGGGACAGGCACCTTTAGGCTCTGGGGACAGACACATTAGTGCGAACAGTGACTGTCCCTTTTTGAACGAGGCTCGAGGCTGGATGAAAAAGCTGGTCGCACGGCAGTGCAGTGATGAAACTTGCCAGTATTATTGGTCGGCGAATGCTGATGGCGGCCGCCCGTTTTACCATGCCGCCGATGCCGGTCTACCCGGCTTGGCATTAGTTCGCTACCTCGATGTGGAAACCGACCCCAGCCATCAAGCTATCGCGCAAACAGCACTGGAACGTGCCTGCCAGTTTGAGCTGAGCCTAACACAAACAGCCGAAAACCCATTCGCGTATCCGCGTCAGTACGTCAAACCCGTTGATGGCGTCACACAGGTACGTCATTTTATTCCTCACCACAATGAAACAGGCTATTGGTGGCAAGGCGAGAATGCACGCTTGGGGTCACTGGCAACCTTTGCGTGCCACGCGACGCGCCATATTCAAGACGATGCGCTAAATGCGGCCCTCCACACCTTTAGCCAACGGGCGCTTAATTGGATCCTCGGTTTAAACCCATTTGATATCTGTATGCTCGATGGGCATGGCCACAACAACCCAGATTACCTACCGCACTTGGGCTTTTTTAATGCCAAAGGGGGGATCTGCAATGGCATTACCGCAGGGATGGAGGATGAAACACAGATTGCCTTCAACCCCGCGCCATATTGCGATGATATGGCGCAAAACTGGCGATGGGGCGAGCAGTGGTTGCCACATGCAAGCTGGTTTATGCTCGCCATCAGTGCGCAAACACTGGTTGGCAACGGCCACTCGAACAAGGAGAACGCGTGATGACTTACCGGCTCGATCTTAGTGTAATCAACGAGTATCCCAATGACACCCCACCGCGCAGCCGAATGGGGTTAACCTTGCATAATCTCACCGACCGCCCGTTAGAAACGCTGTCCATTGCGGTATTGTTTGATCGCTTCATCAACCCCAATACACTGTCACAAGGCAGTATTGAGCAAATCGGTAGTTATTGCGTCATCACACCGGCGCATCAAACACTCGATGCCAATCAAAGCTTATACATCGAGTTTGATGCCCACACGCCGCCATTGCGGTTCCTTTGTGCCGGCTTTAAAGATGCGCTGCTCTATGCCAATGGCGAGCAGTATTCAGTGATGCTCACTCCCATTAACTTGGCGCACACCCACACCACACGATCAACGATTCCAGATGTTCATCCCGCCGAGCACGCCATTATTCCGGTGCCCAAATCAGTGCGCCACCAGCCAGGGTACTTTACACTTTCACCCACAACACCATTAATCGCGGTGGATCCACAGGCCCTGCCCGCCGCAAAGTGGCTAAGCAACGAGTGGGTTCGTCTATACCCGCAAGCTGATATTGCACTCGATCCACGCCACCAAGATGCAGTCACTGGCGATCATGCCATTATCTTACGGCCGTTACCCGACTCGGCGCTTCGAGATATCGCCCACCGCGATGAGGCCTATCAGCTCACCGTCACCGACCAAGGCGTGGTTATCCAAGCCTGTGCTGAGCGCGGGTTTATTCACGGCTGCGCATCGCTATTACAACTTTGCCAAGAGCATGAAACACAGCTTCGAATACCGGCAATCAAAATCAGCGATGCACCACGCTTTGCTTACCGAGGAATGATGCTCGATTGCGCGCGCCATTTTCATTCGGTGGACACGGTAAAGCGACTGATTAACCAGTTGGCCTATTTTAAGTTCAATACCTTTCACTGGCATTTAACCGACGATGAAGGTTGGCGACTGGAGATTAAAGCCCTGCCTGAATTGACGCGCTATGGGAGTCAACGCGGCCCCAATACCCGCCTTGCTCCGCAGTTCAGTCATATTGCAGAACGTCACGAAGGCTATTATCGCCAAGAAGAGGTGCGTGACGTGATTGAATACGCCGCGGCCCGAGGTATTACCGTCATTCCAGAAATTGATATTCCCGGCCACTGTCGCGCAGCCATCAAAGCGCTGCCTGATTGGCTACACGATGCCGACGACCGCTCTACTTACCGCAGCGTACAACACTACACCGATAACGTATTATCGCCAGCCCTTGATGGCACGTATAGATTTTTAGATACGGTATTAAGTGAAGTCGCCGAGCTTTTTCCTGCCTCATGGGTCCATATTGGCGCCGATGAAGTCCCTGACGGGGTATGGACGGATAGCCCAATTTATCGGGACAGACGCATGAACGGAGAAACGACCGCTTCGCTACAGGGACAGATACTGACCTACGCTGAGCAAAAGCTACGCGCCTTGGGCAAACGTATGGTTGGCTGGGAAGAAGTGCAGCACGGCGATAAAGTCAGCAAGAATACCGTGATCTATTCATGGCAAAGCGAAGACGCCGCATTGCACTGTGCGCAGCATGGTTTTGATGTGATTTTAACCCCCGGTCAGGCGGCCTATCTCGATATGGTGCAAGATTATGCTGCCACCGAGCCTGGGCTCGACTGGGCGGGCGTCACGCCATTAGAAAAAGCCTACCAATATGAGCCGCTGGCAAGCCTCGCCAGTGACGACCCCGCCCGTGAGCACATACTAGGCGTGCAATGTGCACTCTGGAGTGAACTGATCACCAATCAGGACAGGCTCGATTACATGGTATTTCCAAGGCTTACCGCCATTGCGGAAGCGGCTTGGAGCCACAGTGAGCGCCGTGACTGGCTCGATTATCTAGCCAGACTCAAAGCGCAATTACCGCGTTTAGACAAGTTCGGTATTCAATACCGTTCCCCTTGGGCATCGAACAAGTAGGCCGAATTCGCCCACCTGGCAGCGCGCCCTGCGCTGCCAGCTCTTTGCGCTCACATCCCATCTGTTTATAATGCCCAACCATTGTTGTCAGTCTGAGAGTGTTTCCGGCATGCTACGCCAAGAAATTAATACCCTACTCACCCCTATTCATGGTTTTCTGCACTGTCAAACCCCCGACAGTTGGATTGACGCGGCCATTCAGCCTGACAATCAATCGATTCTTTTGCGCGATCACGCAAACTGCGAATTAAAAGCCAGCCAAACCGCGATGTGGCTGATCCGTAAATATGCCGTTGATGCGGCGAGTGGCGAGCAACTGCTGGCATGGGCCAAACCCTATGAGGACTTTGTCTATCGCGGCGTTCGCGATGAAATTTTTCATGGACGCAAAAACGGTCTCAGTGCACCTTTAACCCCTAAAGCGGGCTTTGCCCACGGCCAAGCCTTGATTGATAAAATGGTCCGATTAATCAAAGAAGAGTTTCATCACTTTGAGCAAATGATTGAAATCATGGACGCACGCGGCATTCCTTATCAACCGTTAGAAGCAGGCCGCTACGCCAAAGGATTAATGCGCGCGGCACGCACTCATGAGCCCGCAACCTTGGTCGATAAACTGATTATTGGCGCCTACATTGAAGCACGCTCCTGCGAGCGCTTTGCCAAAGTCGCTCCACACCTTGATGATGAACTGCAAAAGTTCTATATCTCGCTACTGCGCTCGGAAGCACGCCATTATCAAGATTACCTCACGCTTGCAGAAACCATCGCCGGCGGAGACATTCGCGACCGCATTCAAACCATCGGCGAGCGCGAAGCCGAACTCATCCAAGCACCCGACAGCCAATTCCGCTTTCACAGCGGCACCCCTGCTTAGCTTCTTCTTATTGGGACAGGCACTGTTGATTCTTGCGAGGACAGTTTCCTGCGAGAGTTTCCTGTAAGGACAGACACCTTTACGCATCTCCCTAATTGATTTCTAGCGAGGACAGTCACCTCTTGATGACTATCCTCGTCGTTTTTCTCCAACGTTCGAACCTTTTCCCCTATCAGGACAGGCACTCTGTAGTGACTGTCCCTGTTATGACTTCCTACGCCATCACTACTCACTATTCTCGAGAAGTACTTCTTAGTACTTCTTGGGACAGACATGTTAAGCAAATAACAACGCTCATAATTACATCATTTCTTGCACTATCACGAAAACTCGAGCTAGAAAGGATGAAGGCTGTTTATTTATACAGTATATTTTACTCATACCTAGATGCTAAGAGGGACCGACGATGACCAAAGCTCGCGCATCGCAAATAAATTTAGCCGCCACACCCTATTACCATTGTGTCTCACGTTGTGTGCGTCGCTCCTTTTTGTGCGGCTATGATGCGCAGTCACAAAAAAGCTATGAGCATCGTCGCACATGGATAGAAACGCGTTTACTTGCACTAGCCAAAGCGTTTTGTATTGATATTTGTGCTTATGCCATTATGAGCAATCACTATCACGTTGTTTTGCATATCAACGCCAAAGCGGCTCAGTCTTTAACCAATATCGAGGTTGTTGAACGCTGGCTAGACTTCCATCAAGCGCCTGCGCTTATCCAACGTTTTTATCAGGGTGAATCGCTCTCTCACTCAGAGCGAAAAGCGTGTTTTCGCATCATTGAGAACTGGCGCGAACGTTTGATGTCTGTCAGCTGGTTTATGAAGCTGCTCAATCAATATATTTCGACACAAGCGAACCGAGAGGATCAATGTTCAGGGCATTTTTGGGAGGGACGCTTTAAAAGCCAAGCCATATTAGATGAAAAAGCACTCGCTGTGGCGATGGCCTATGTCGATTTGAACCCAGTGCGAGCAGGTATCACCAAGCAGCCTAAGCATGCCAATTACACATCGATTAAAAAGCGCGTTGAATCACTCGAGCAAAATAAAACGACCCCAGCCGGCTTGTTCCCCTTCGCCGGGAACCCGAGAAAGTCGATGCCCGACGGTATCCCTTTTCGCCTTATGGACTATTTGGCTCTGGTAGAATGGACGTGCGCTCAGGGCCAGAACGCCAATTCACTCCTGAGACCACAGCTACTCACACAGCTGAACATCTCACGTGAAACCTGGTTAAGTACATGCTCTCACTTAGAGGGCGGGAATATCGTAGGTTCACTATCGAGTATTCAGGCGGTATTGCCGACACTCGGTCTAAAACGAATGACCGGCATCATGATCTAAAGTGAGTTGGGCTTGTCGTTGAAGGCATCCCAATAACGTAAACACCAAATAAACTCGCTAAGGTCTCATCCAATCCAATAAGCCAGCACCACTATAAACACGAACAAAATACCTACCGCTTTTAAGAGCGGCTTTAGCCCTTTGGCTCCACCTTCCGGGGATTGATTACAGCATCCCATATTATCTCCTGACCGTTTTTCCAGAAGAATAAGCCTTCCAGTAACAGGAAGGTAAAGGCCATTCATTTTTTGATCTTGTTGGGACTGATCTTGTTGGGACAGGCACATTAGCAATGCTGATAATGGAGCTCATTGGGGACGGGCACGTTAAATACTTAAGAATGCTCAAGTGTCTGTCCTACTCTCGGTACTTTTCACTTTTGGTGCCTGTTCCCCCCAATACTCACTAATACACTGTACTCAGAAATCTGGACTCTGTATCCTAATGGCTATAAACATCTATCAAGGACAATGACGATGTGGTATCTCATATATTCGCAAGACGTCGAGAACAGCCTACCGCTACGCAAGCAAGTGCGTGACGCACACCTTGAGCGCTTACACCAACTGGAAAAAGAAAACCGCTTGATGATTGCAGGACCAAACCCTGCCGTTGATAGCGACGAGCCGGGCGAAGCTGGGTTTACGGGGTCAACCGTTATCGCTTGGTTTGAGTCATTATCAGCCGCCCAAGCCTGGGCCGACAAAGACCCTTATGTTGCCGCTGGCGTCTATGCAGACGTGACCGTTAAACCTTTCAAAAAAGTGCTTCCTCAGGATCCTGTCTAATGCGATTAGTAAAAGTATTGATGATGACAGGCCTTGGGCTAATACTGAGTGCATGTAGCAGCACCCAGCATGACCAAGCCGCAGAGGCAGCAACCCAACGTGCAGACATGATTGCACAGTTACTGCCGATGGATATTGAAGGCTACTCACTGGTTCGTGCTCGTGCACAAGATGCCATCATCGAGCTGACGCTTCTGGAGAAGAATGCCAAAAAAGCACCGGGGCAGCTCTTTTCCGGCTTAAAACGTCGATATTGCGAGGATAACGATATCCGCAGTATGTTAGATAGTGGTATCAGCTATACCATTTTGGTTCGCGATACCCGTGGTCGACAAATCCTCAAAAACGCCATTACTGCACCAAGCTGTGCTAGCTAAAGAAGGGGGGCTAGATAAAGCCCTCTCCAACGGTAAAGCCGAGAGGTACTACCTGTGATAGCCGCCTTGCTCTATATTGTGACGGTTGGTTTTTATCTCTTTACCAACTCTCAGGAAACTTCACTCAAAGAAGCGGTCATTTGCATGGCCGTCGTGGGAATTTATTGTTTTTGGCACCTAGCCATTCCACCTTTTGCTGCCACCCCTAATTTTTACACAGAAAGAGCGTTTGGTATCGTGCCATTTGTTTCGATGTGGGCAATCCTATTCCCACACTTTGCTATCAATCAAATCCCTACCGTTACACGTACATTAGGTTGGATTGGGCTGTTCGCGATGACAGTTATTCTCGCGATTTTTAAGCTATTTGTTTGGTAACCTGTGCATCACTTCCTAGCGCTCTGTGAAACAGAATTAGAGTAGTGAAAACGGGACATCCCACTCCACCGGTAAGGTTGGCCACAATTCGCCTTGGGTCGGGGGCAGCACATAGCTATAGTGTTTTTCAGGCTGATCGTCGGTAAAACGACATGTAAATTGCAGCCCATAAGCGTGTAAGTAGCCACGATCGGCAGGCTCGCCGCCATAGTAATCATCACCGATGAGCGGAGAGCCAATGCTTTTCATCGCCACGCGAATTTGATGGGTTTTGCCTGTGTAAGGACGACAGAGAAAAAATCGCCGCCCCTCACCACCAGCAATAGAGGTAAAACGCGTTCTCGCAGGGTTATCTTTGCTGGTCAGTAATTTCCAGCTACCTCGCCGCCCCTTCGTCATATCCCCCACGATTAGCCCCTGCTTCTTACGCGGCTTGTTGGCACTTAATGCCAAATAGAGCTTTTCTATCTCGCGAGAAGCAAACAGCCTTGAGAGGACAGACGCCGCATGAGAAGAAGTTGCCAGCAGCAGCAAGCCCGATGTCATCTTGTCTAACCGATGCACAAGGTAGACTTTCTCAACCTTAATGTGCGCCGCCACGGCCGGTAAAAGTGCCGCGTGATCGGCTTCTTTTTGCACGCTAACGCCGTGGTGCTTATTGATCACCACAAAGTATTGGTTTTGGTCGACAATTGAAAACATAACGAGGAAATTTACTGGTTGGCCATTGAGGACAGGCATCATAACGGCTTCACCCCCAGCCCGCTAGAGCAATTATAAAGGTGCCTGTCCCCACAATCTCTCCCGCAATATCTCTAGCTCAGCATGCAGTAACAGCTACTTGCATTGAGGTTATTCAGCCGCCCGCACCATCGCTTGGGCAGTCTCTCTTCAAATACTCCCTAAGGCCGCAAATGCCATTGTGCTAACAGCTCCCACGATCATGACGTAAGGGAATTGCGTGCGGATATGATCGACGTGATCGTTACCCGTTGCCATCGACGCGACAATGCCAGTATCACTGATTGGTGAGGTCATATCGCCAAAAATGGCCCCAGATATCGATGCGCCAATCATTAAGTGCGGGTCAATACCTGTCGCAGCGCCAATCTGAATACCAATCGGGATCATGATTGCAAACGTGCCCCACGAGGTTCCGGTCGCCAGTGACATAATAGCGGCAATCACAAAGACAAAGGCGGCTGATAGTCCTGCAGGCAGGATGCCATCAATCACCTGAGTGATGTAGTGTCCCGTATGTAAGTCCGCCGATAAATCCCCCATTAAAAATGCCAGCGACATAATTGCCCCGAGAGGCATCATATTCGCGTATCCGGCTAACAGGTGGCGGAAAAAGGCATCTAACGACAAAACACGCGTACCGATAAAGAAAGCCATCGCAACCGCAGTCCCTGCCATCACCGCCCAAAAGACAGCCGTTGAGCCCGACCCAGAGGCAATATCGCCATTACCGGTAATAAACAGACCCACCGGCACCATTAAAATGGTGCTGAGTAATGGCAGAACAAAATAGCTCACTTTGCCTAGCGGCTCATCATCGCGCTGATGATCGCCGGCAATGGGAAAGGCGCCCTCACGTAGTACTTGCCCGGCTGCCGCGCGTTGGTCAGCGTTCGCCATTGGCCCCCAACTCGCCCCAGTGAGCACATAAAACAGCACCGCCAGCAAGGAGAACCATGCCATTAGGTTGTATGGGATGGCGTGCAATAGAATGGTGAAGGGCTCGCCCTCAACATAACCTTTGCTGACTTGTACGCCGATAATTGCCATCATCGCAGCACCCCAACCATTGATCATCACGCTGGAGCAAGTCGCAACGCAGGATGACTGGATCACATAGGCGAGCTTCTCTCGAGAAACGCGATAGTGATCGGCTAAATCACGACTCACCGTCCCCGCTGACATAATGGAAATCGAGCTCTCAATAAAAATCAGCATGGTGGTAACTATCGCGAGCAACTGCACCGCAATCGGATTTTTCACCAATTGAGCACGCTCAGTGAGCGCATGAATCACAGCCCGGGTGCCGCCTGTGACTTGGATAAGACGTATTAACCCGCCCACCATAAAGCAGAACAAAATGGTGCGCGTGTTCCCCGCACTGGCAAACACACCAATATAACTATCCAGTGCCTTCGCCACGCCTGCGAATGGATTGAAATTCGCAATCACGGTATAACCCACCATCGCCCCTGCTAGTAGCGACAGAATCACCTGACGCGTGACCACAGCAAGTACAATAGTGACCAGTGGCGTCACCACCGTCCAGACGCCATAATCGGTCATGACGCCTCCTGATCGAGTGCGTGCAGAAGATCCTCAATTAAGTCACGGCTATCTTCAATGCCGACTGAAAGCCGGAAGGTGGTATCGAAAACCCCCATCGCCTCGCGTGCCTCTTCACTCATGGAGCCGTGAGACATGGACGCTGAATGGTTGATCATACTCTCCACGCCACCGAGCGATTCAGCCAAAATAAAGTAGCGTAAGCGGCTTAAAAATCGTTCACTTTCCACCCGCGTGCCTTTTAGCTGAATGGTAACCACTGCTCCCCCTGAGCGCATTTGCGTCTGACAAAGCGCATGTTGCGGGTGTGACGGTAAGCCAGGATAGAAAACCGCTTCAATGGCAGGGTGGTTTTCCAGCGCGGTCGCGACTTTGAGCGCATTATCGCATTGGCGCTGCATACGCAGATCGAGCGTTTTTAATCCGCGTAACGCGAGATAGGCATCAAATGGCGAGGCAATCGCGCCGACCGTGGTTTTCGCAAAATCGATTTTTTTCGCCAACGCTTCATCAGCGGTGACCAGCGCGCCGCCAATCATGTCAGAATGCCCGCCAATGTATTTGCTGGTCGACAACATCACAATATCTGCCCCTAAACGCAACGGCGTTTGGTTCCACGCAGTCGCAAAGGTGTTATCCACACAGGTTAATAACGCATGCTCGCGGGCAAACTGGCAAATCGCGGTAATATCGACGAGTTCCAACAACGGGTTGGTTGGGGTTTCAATCCAGATCATCGCCGTGTTCGGCTTGACTGCGGCTGCTACGGCATTCAGATCGTTGAGATCAACATAATCGACACTGAGTCCATTATTGGTGGCGCGGAGTTTGTCGAACAAGCGATGCGTTCCCCCATACACACCGCGCATCGCAATAATGTGTGCGCCTGCCGGCAGTAGCTCTAAGGCCAATGCCGTCGCGGCCATCCCTGAGGCCGTCGCGGTCGCATAACAACCTTGCTCGAGCGCCGCTAAGGCACTCTCGTAAGCCGATCGGGTTGGATTTGCAACCCGCGAGTAACCAAAGTCGGCCTGATGGCTAAGGTCGGATTGAATGAAACTACTGGCCGTGTAAATCGGCGGGAAAGCCGCGTTATGGCCCTTGTCCGTTTGATCACCACCATGGACAGCAAGGGTTGAAAAATGAGGGGGTTTCATCGATAGGCTCATTGTCAGTATAAAGAATTAGAAAAGTGACGAATATCAGTCATTGTCGCAACTAGAAACCAATATTGCATATAATTCTAATTCGAACAGAAATTTAAACAGAATGATATTCCAATAAATTCTATAAAATAACTCAGCGAGCGTTTGGATGATTATTTCATCGTACCTCCGATGAAAAGGTACTATGGAAAAGCCATTGAGGACAGGCATCATAACGACTTCACACTTACGTCGCTAGGGCAATCATATAAGTGACTGTCCCCCGAGTGTTCAAAAGTGTCTGTCCCGTTTGCTAATATCTAGTTAGCTTAAAATGCCTGTCCCCGATAGCTCCCGATAGCTCAGTTAGCTTAAAGTGCCTGTCCCCGATAGCTCGCCCAATAGCTATACCCGCTTCACACTCTCGCGCACTACCAGCGTTGGCTCGAGCTGCACGGTTTGGCTGTCACTTTGCGGGTCATCCAGTTTGTGGAGTAGCGTTTCGACGGCCGCTTGACCGAGACGGTACTTGGGCTGGTGAATAGTGGTCAGGGAGGGCGAGACAAATTTTGCGAGGTGGATATCATCGTACCCCATGATAGAAAGATCCTCGGGTACCCGAATGCCGAGTGCATTGGCAGCATTGATCGCACCCATCGCCATCATGTCATTGCCTGCAAAAATCGCGCTCGGCAGGGCGCCGCTCGCGGCGATCGCTTGCATGCCTTGATAGCCGCCTTCACACTCAAAGTCCGCTTCTACCATCCAGTCGGCGTTCTCAGTAAGTCCAGCATCGCGCAGCGCATCTTTAAAGCCTTGAAAACGGCGCTGTGCTTGTTGCTTAAGCAAAGGACCACTGATACAACCAATCTGGCGGTGGCCGCAGTCAATCAAGTGCTGGGTCGCTAAATAGCCGCCTTGATAGGAATTGTCTTGAATTTTATCGCAAGCAAAATCAATCGGCCCCCAATCCATCACCACCACGGGAATATCCGGATAACGATCAAAGCCTTCAATCCGCTCACCTTCCAAGGTCGAGCACATTAGAATCAAGCCATCGACCCGCTTTTGCAACAGCGTATCAATTGAAGCACGCATGCGCTCAGCATCGCCTTCCGTGTTGCATAAAATCAAACTGTAGCCATTGTGATAACAGCTGCGCTCGACGCCTTTTACTACTTCGCCAAAAAACGGATTGGTGGAAGTGGTCACCAGCATCCCAAACGTTTTAGTACGATTCACTTTTAGGCTGCGAGCCAGTGCCGACGGGGCGTAATAGTTAAGCTCTTTCGCGGCTTGGTTTACCTTCTCAGCAATCGCCTCACTCACATAACGGGTGTTGTTAATGACATGACTGACCGTCGATGTCGACACGCCCGCCCGTTTGGCAATATCTTTCATGGTCGCCATTTATCGCGCTCCGCTGACTAAGGTGAAATAACGACTAAGCATCTTGATGGGCCAAAAACGCCTCAACCTCTGAACGAGAAGGAATCGAGGTTTGTGCGCCACGCTTTGTCACGGATAATGCCGCCGCGGCATGCGCAAAGCGAATTGCCTGATAAAGTGTCTGTCCCTCTATCAGTCCTGTCACCAATGCCCCATTAAAGGTATCCCCCGCAGCAGTGGTATCGACGGCATCGACACGGAACCCAGGAATGAGCTGACCCGCTTGTTCGTCCTTTTCACTCAGCCACACGCCTTGTTTGCCGAGGGTGATCAGTACAGTCCCTACCCCTTTTTCATGAAGCACGTCCGAGGCCGCTTGGGCACTGGCGGTGTCTGTTACCGCGATACCCGTCAGGCTTTGGGCTTCCGTTTCATTCGGGGTGATAATATCGACCGCGGCAAGAAGAGCGTCGCTCAGCGGTGCCGCAGGGGCGGGATTAAGCACCACCTGTGTCTTTGCCGCTCTGGCATGAAACGCCGCCTTTTCAATGCCGCACATCGGTGTTTCTAACTGCATCAGTAAATAGTCAGCGTCGGCGATTTTTGTGAGATCATCGCTGATGGTATCCGCTGTCAGAGTCGCATTGGCTTCTGCGGAGAGCGCAATACTGTTTTCGCCCTGATCAGTCACTTGGATCATCGCAATCCCGGTCGGCGTATCAGGCTGTACCTTTATCGCACTGACATCCATCCCCTCTTGCGCATAAGACTGACGAATCTGCTGACCAAAGGCGTCGTCACCCACACTGGCAATAAAGGCAACATCAGCACCGCAACGCACCGCTGCCACCGCTTGATTCGCCCCTTTGCCGCCAGCTATCACCGCATAGTCTCGACCGTGTAATGTCTCGCCCGGACGCGGAAAGTGAGGGACACGTAAAACATGATCAGCATTGACGCTGCCAAGAATAACCAATCGGCTCATTACTATTCCTTACCGTTTTTAAATAAAAAAAGCACCACCCAGTGCGAACCCGATGGTGCTCAATATACGTTTCCCTGACGGCTTATTCAGCGATCGTTTCTTGGCTGATCACCTTAAGCGGTACAGGGATGTAGCTGTCTACCGACTCGCCTTTCAGCACTTTATCCGCGGTTTCGACACCCAGCTCACCAATCATACCCGGTTGCTGAGCGATGGTCGCTGCCAGATGACCACGCTCGACGGCTGCAATGCCATCTTTGGTGCCATCAAAACCAACAATGGTGACATCTTTGCCTGATGCCTGCACCGCGCGCAACGCGCCAAATGCCATTTCATCGTTCTGGGCGAATACCGCTTCAACATCTGGATGTGCGGCAAGCAGGTTTTCCATCACGTTCAGACCTTTGGTACGGTCAAAATCCGCTGGCTGACTGGCGAGTAGTTCAACGTCGGTACCTTCAATGGCATCCATAAAGCCTTCACCACGCTCGCGTGCTGCCGAAGTACCGGCAATACCCTCAAGTTGGATCACTTTGGCTCGCTCACCGACTTTACCGATGATGTATTCCGCCGCCATTTTACTGCCTTGAGCGTTATCAGAAGCAATATGACTCACCACTTCCCCACGGCTCGCGCCACGGTCTAGGGTGATCACCGGGATCTCCGCGCGATTCGCAATACGAATGGCGTTTGAGACCGCATCTGAGTCAGTCGGATTAATCAAAATGGCTTTAACGCCACGGATGGTTAAATCCTCCACATTCGATAGCTCTTTACTGGCGTCGTTTTGCGAATCAAGCACCAAGAGCTCATAACCAAGATCTTGTGCTTTCTGCTCTGCGCCCTCTTTCATGGTGACAAAAAATGGATTGTTTAAGGTTGAGACCACGATTGCCATTCTATCTTCCGCTTGCGCACTGATGCTCAGCGTTGACGACAATAGTGCAGTGGTAATCAAGGTAGTCAGTTTTTTCATGCGTTCAGTCCTTTTGTGTTTGTAGGGTATTGTTTTTACTTGCTAATAAAACAGAAATAAAAGTGTCTGTCCCGCTAACTTAAAGTGCCTGTCCCAATAAGCTCCCAATAAGCTCTATTTCGAAAAGCTTTGTCTAAAGCAGCTATTTGTTTTTGTTATCCACCAGCACGGCGAGCAAAATCACCACCGCTTTGGCAATCATTTGGTAGTAAGACGACACGTCCAGCAGGTTAAGAGCGTTATTCAAAAAGCCGATGATCAGCGCACCAATCAATGTGCCCATGATCTTGCCTTTACCGCCCATCAAGCTGGTGCCGCCCAGCACCACCGCGGCAATCGCATCAAGTTCATAGCCAGTACCGGCAGTCGGTTGTCCAGAGGACAGGCGCGAGGTGACGATGATCCCTGCCAGCGCCGCGAGCATGCCACACAGGCTATACACGCCCACCTTGATTCGATCGACATTAATGCCCGATAACCGCGCCGCCGATTCATTACCACCAAGTGCGTAAATATAACGGCCAAAACGGGTATGATTGAGCAGATACCAAGCGCCGATAAACACGATTGCCATCAGCCACACGGGGACGGGAATGCCCAATAGGTAGCCGGTACCAAACCAAGCGAACGCATCGGCGGTATCAGTAAAGCCCGTTGAGATGGGGCGACCATCGGTATACACCATGGTGACACCGCGATAGAGGGTCATCGCTACCAAGGTGGCAATAAACGCCTGTACCTTGCCTTTGGCCACCACGACGCCTGTCATGGCACCAATCGCCGCACCTGCAAACAAAGCGGTGGGCACCGCGACTAACACAGGCACTTCGACCGCAATCAAGCTGGCGGCAAACGCGCCGCACAGCGCCAACACCGAGCCAACACTCAAGTCGATACCCGCGGTTAAAATCACCAATGTCATCCCCACGGCAATAATGGCGTTTACCGAGGTTTGACGCAGGATGTTAAGCAGGTTGTCGACCATGAAAAAGTTGCTGTTTAAAAATGACATCACCACGATCAGCACCAGCAGGGCAATGAGTGATTTTTGCTCAATCAACCACGCTTTGCTGAACAGGGGTTTACGTCCATCTTCTGACGGCTGGGACTTATTCATTGCATTCTCACTCATGCTGCATCCTCATTGGCATCTTTGCCTACCGCACAGGCAAGCAGAGTTTCTTGGTTGGCGTCTTTGGCATCAAACTCACCGCATACGCGGCCTTCGTGCATCACTAAAATGCGGTCGCTCATGCCAAGCACTTCGGGCATTTCTGATGACACCAAGATGATGCTCATGCCCTCGGCTTTAAATTGGTTAATTAGCTGATAAATCTCTTTTTTGGCACCGACATCGACCCCCCGAGTCGGCTCATCCAAGATCAGCACTTTCGGTTTGGTCATCAGCCCTTTGGCGATCGCCACTTTCTGCTGATTCCCGCCCGATAAGTTGCCAATGATTTGCTCGCGGGTGGGGGTTTTGATATTAAAAAGGCGAATAAAATCATCCACCGCCATCACTTCATCACGCGGCTGTATTTTTCCCCAATGGGTGAGCTTATCGAGTGCACTGAGCGACATGTTGTCTTTCACCGATAAACCCAGCACCAAGCCCTCGCCTTTGCGGTCTTCAGAGATGTAAGCAATGCCGTTGGCCAGCGCATCTTGCGGACTTACTGGGTTAATCACCTTGCCATCAAGCCGAATCACGCCAGCTTCACGCGGCATGGCGCCATAGATAATTTTCATTAACTCCGTGCGCCCGGCGCCCATCAGGCCCGATACACCCAGAATTTCACTACGGTGTAGCTGAAAACTCACCTCCTCCACCCCGTGGCCGCTGACATTTTCCACCTCAAGGCTTATCCCATCAGGATTGACGTCACTTCGTGGATATTGTTCGGCGAGTTTGCGGCCCACCATCATTTCAATCAGGCCGTCTTCATCGGTATCACTCACGGGACACTCACCAATAAACTTGCCGTCACGTAACACGGTGATCCGATCGCAAATCTCAAAAATTTCKTTGAGTCGGTGAGAGATATAAACAATGCCGCAGCCTTGCGCTCGCAGCTCGTTGATCACCGCAAACAGCGAAGCGGTTTCGGTGTCGGTCAAAGCATCGGTCGGCTCATCCATAATGATCACCTGCGACTCAAACGATAGCGCTTTGGCTATTTCCACCATCTGCTGCTCACCTAAACTCAAGCTGCCAAGTGGCGTAGTGCCACGTGCTTTCACATTTAAACGCGCCAGCAGCTTATCGGCTTCTTCAGCCATCTTGGCCCAATCAATCTTGCCAAACCGGTTAGTAAACTCGCGGCCTAAGAAGATGTTCTCTGCAATGGTCAGCTCTGGGATCAAATTGAGCTCTTGGTGAATAATACTGATCCCCGCTTGCTGCGAATCACGTGGGCCTTTAAACGAAACCGGCTCACCTTGATAGTTAACGTCGCCACTGTCGGCGTGATAAATCCCGGTGAGTACCTTCATCAAAGTGGACTTGCCCGCGCCATTTTCACCGAGTAGTGCCATTACCTCACCGGGATAGACATTTAAGCTCGCCTCGTCGAGGGCGCGCACCCCGGGAAAGGTTTTTACGACTTGACTGAGTTGTAAGATAGGTTGCGTCATTGTGGTTACTCGCTTAGGCCGACCTAAAAGGTGACACCGGCTTGAAAAATCACATTGGCATAAGGCGTGCACTCTCCGGTGCGCACCACCGCTTTGCTCTGCACCGTGCGTGCTTTAAACGCCTCGTGGCTGATCGTGGTCACAGTGATCGGCTGCTGACGCGCAGCACTCTCTTGCTCTAATCGCGCAAGCAAAGTTTGATGTAGCGCGGGGCTGACCTCTGCAAGCTCTTCTGCAATCACCACAGATTCAATGCAGGTGTGAGCTAACACCGCCTCGACCGTTTGCATAAAGCTCGGCACGCCTTGGATTAGCGCTAAATCAATACGCGACACCGAGTTGGGGATCGGCAGCCCCGCATCACACACCGTCAATTCATCGGTATGCCCGATTTGGGTGACTAACTGTGCAAGTTCAGGATGGAGCAAACCATGTTTATTCATTCATCACCTTCTCACTCACGATAGGATCAGTCAGCGCTCACTATGCGCTGGCACGTTTTCTTGTGATCAATGTTTTCTCTCAGGAAAACGCCATCGAAACGTTTCGATATAGGCAAATAATGCAGATGAAAGAAAAATTTCACCATCTGTAAACATCACAGATGTGAGGGGGATCGACTATTGATATTGGAATCATTAGAAAAGGGGGAGATAAATCACACAGCCTATATTGGTAGTACAGTATTGCGTGCTGCAGGAAGAAAGTGAGGTGACTGTCCCGAGAATATCTTGCGCCCGATAAACGATTGACGAGAGGTAATGAAAAGCAGAAAAAGTGCCTGTCCGGTCAATTTAGTTAACTATCGCCCTCTGCTTCTTTGTCTGCTTCCCGGTCAGTCAAACCCGGCACCGCTTGGCAAAACGTGCATTCTTCATTATCCACCGAGGCACCGCCCGCCTCCACATAACGAATCCGGTGGCTACCCTTGCTCCGGTTAGCCGACACCGCAAACCGCCGCTGGTCACGCTCGGGAATGGTCTTTTCTGTGTCATGCTCAGCCATAGGTTGTCTCCTTCAAATACCGAGAACCACTCTACTGTATGTTAACTTTACCACCCCTAAGTCGCCTAACCAAAAGTGCCTGTCCCCGATAACTCCGCCCAATTACTCCCGCTAACTGTGTCATGCTGAACGTGAGTCAGCACTCATGATTCAAAATCAGTTAATAGAAATTAAAGAGCTGAATCACAAGGTCACTTTCAGCAATTTGTCTGTTCAAATAATGAGCGTAGTATTTAAGCTGAAACGATTCAGCTAAACACAACAAATGAGGAAGACTAAGATGATAATCAAAAACGTCCTGGCAACTGTTGCCCTACTCACACCTGTCTACGCCCTTTCAGCAGAATTTGTACTCACCGATAGCGCAACTAACACCTACGTGGATCATTGGAAAACATCGGCGCAAGAACTTGGAATTAACACTACAACCCCCTTTTCAATTGAAAAAAAGCGACTCAATACAGGTAAACAAAGTGGCGTGGACATTATCACCATCGATAACGGTGAATTAGAACTGACACTGGTACCAACTCGAGGTATGGGTATCTACCAGGTGCGCAAGGAGGGCAAGCGGATTCTTGGATGGGATTCACCCGTCAAAGAGATAGTCAATCCAGCTTTTATTGATCTTGAAAGCAGAAACGGCCTTGGCTGGCTAGATGGCTTCAATGAAATGCTAGTTCGCTGTGGATACGAATGGACAGGCCACCCTGGTGTTGATGACAATGGGCAATTGCTCAGCCTTCATGGGCGGGTTCAAAACACTCCCGCCTCACTGGTGAAAGTAGAAATAGACGATGAAGCCCCACATACAATTACTGTCACTGGGGTTGTTGCAGAGAGTACCTTTAAAAAATCAAACCTTTCGACAGAAACGCGTTTGAATATCATTCCTGGCGAAAATTCCTTCTCAATAAACGATACGCTCACCAACAAAGCTGATTACGACGATGAATATCAAATCATCTACCACTCAAACTTTGGTAAACCCATCCTAGAAAAAGGCGCCAAAGTCCATTCAGCAGCAAGTGAAATATCTCCATTTAATGACTATGCAAAAGGGGGACTTAAAAGCTGGCAAACCTATTTAGGGCCAACAAAAGATTTTGATGAAATGGTATTTAACTTAAAACCCATTAGTGACCCAGAAGGCAACTCTCTTGCTGTTTTACACAATAAAGATGCCAACTCTGGTGTGTCGATGCGATTTAAAACCGATCAGCTCCCAGTGCTAACCATTTGGAAAAATACTGACACATTAAAACAGGGCTATGTAACGGGAATCGAGCCTGGTACAAGCTATGCGTATAATACAAAATATCAACGACCGTTAGGCCTAGTGCCGACCATAAAAGCTGGCGAACAAAAACATTTCGATCTTGAGTACACCGTGTTAACGAGTGCGGAAGACGTCAGTCAAGCCGTCGACAATGTAGCCAAAATCATGAAAAAACAAAAAGTCCAACTGAAGTCAGAGCCTTTAGTCGATCTTAGTCACTAAAGCACATAACGGCTAGACATAGCTTTTCGTTATCAAACGTGTTCGGCGTTGCTCACGCTTAGCCGAACACTTTCCACTCAATACTCCTCACAACGCGTTCGCGCCTGTCCTGTCAAAAGCATACTGTACTCTTTGCACTAAAGTGCCTGTCCCTCTAAAACGGTGCCTCTAAAACGGCCCAAAACTAATTTTTTCTCGCAGTACTGGCGCGATGTGCGAGTTTAAATGGGATAGTTTGAGCGCCTGTAAGCGGTTGCCCTTCAATGGCTTGTAAAATGGCCGACGCGGCCTGTACGCCGAGGGATTGATAGTCAATTTCAGCGCTCGTTAAGCTCGGAAAGGCATGCTCACTCATGGAAGAGCCCTCCAGGCTGATAAGCGCGATATCGGTCGGCACTTTTAACACCCGTCGGTGACACTCAAACAACGCGCCGATAGCTATCTCTTCATGGCTACATACCAGTGCGTCCAACGTGGCATCGCGAAGCAACAGTTTCGCCAACCCTTCGGCCCCCAATTGCGCCGATGGTGCCTCATGCGTTGTCAGAAAATGGTCAGGGGTTAAATAGTGCTCAATCATCGCGCCCTGCCAGCCCTGTAGCTTGCGCTGCAAGGTGGCATGGTTGCCCCGCGCACCAATAAAACCAATATGATGAAAGCCCTGACTAACAAGGTGGGATGTACAGCGCTTGCCGATGTCGTGGGGGTCGCTGCCCATGCTGGCATAGCTATTCATGGAAGGCGACTCAGCAATTTCGAGGACAGGCGCATTGGCCATCTCAAGCAATTGATGGGTACGCTGAGTATGCTCATTGCCAAATAGCACCACTGCCGCTGGCCGACTTTCTAAAAAACCGGCCAATAAATCCTCTTCCTGCTGGACCGAATAATCACTATAACCCAGCAACAATTGATAGCCCGCTTTATTCAGCCGCTGTTGAAAACGAGGCAAAAACAAGGCGCACGCCTTTTCCAATAGAGAAGGAATGATCAACGCAATGGCATAGCTTTGCGCTGATGCCAAGGCACCCGCAGCTTTATTAGGAATATAACCCAGTTGCTCGACGGCGCGTTGAACCTTATCGCGCAATTTGTCAGAGACAGCATCCGGGGTACGCAACACCCTGGAAACCGTCATGGTGCCTACCCCAGCCTGTTTGGCAACATCCGCAAGCGTAACGTTACCGGTATTGCGTCGTTTTCTTGGTTCACTCATCGTATCTATTGATTACTCATCATTTTATGACACCGTATCCTATCACAGCCATCAGCGATTAATCCCTGCCCCGCATGGCCTCTTTGTAGCATGACGCATTGGTAGACAGAAAAAATGATAGCGCTATCACATCTTATGGTAGCGCTATCAGATAGCGCTACCATTTGTGATCATTGTCCATTTATTGCTCAGTTTTCAGCGATAGAGTTATCAACAATTCTCCAACAACCTAATAAAACCTTTAAAACGGATAGAGCCATGTTACGAGATCTGATTACCGCCGACGTTATCCGCATTCACCGGGATGCCAACGATTGGCAAGATGCCATAAACAAAGCCTGCGCAGCACTTTTGGATAACGGTGCCATTGCGCCAAGCTATGTCGACGCGATTTATCGCTCACACCAAGAAATCGGTCCCTACTATGTGGTGGGCCCGGGTATCGCGATGCCCCACGCACGCCCTGAGGATGGCGTTAACCGCCTCGCCCTGGCTATCACAGTGATCAAAAACGGCGTCAATTTTGACAGCGCCGAAAACGATCCGGTTAAGGTGCTAGTCACCCTCGCGGCCACCGACAGTAATAGCCATGTCGAGGCTATCTCCCAATTGGCGAACCTTTTTATGAATGACACACACATCGCGCAGATCAGCCGCGCCACCAACGTGGAAGAGGTATTAGCCATTATCGCCAACTACTAACCCTTACATCGGTAGCAACAACACGCAAAAACACAAAGGGCTCGCCCTTAGCTATCGGCTTTAAAACAACGAACATGCTGAAAATGCACCTGTTAACCCAAATAGAAGGTCTGAATTATGAAAATCACAGTCGTATGCGGCCATGGTCTTGGCACCAGCCTAATGATGGAAATGAGTATCAAAAAAATCATCAACGATCTTGGCGTCGACGCCAGTGTCGACCATATCGATCTGGGCTCAGTCTCTGGGACAGAGGCCGATATATTCGTCGCCACCAATGATATCGCCCAACAGTTACAAGCGATGAATGTGTCGCCGCGCATTGTCGCACTCGACAACATGGTGGACAAAGAGGCAATGAAAACCCGCTTGTCTGAGGCCCTACAAGCACTCGGTGCCCTATAAGGAGTGACGTTATGCCCTTTTTTAACTTCCTGATGAAAGACGTGCTCTCTGAGCCCGCGGTATTAGTGGGTTTGATTGCACTGATTGGTTTAATCGCCCAGAAAAAGCCCGCGACTGAATGCATCAAAGGCACCATCAAAACCATTCTAGGCTTTGTGATCCTAGGAGCCGGTGCCTCATTGGTAGTCAGCTCACTCGGGGATTTTGCCACCATTTTCCAGCATGCGTTTGGTATCAGTGGCGTGGTGCCCAACAACGAAGCCATTGTCTCCATTGCGCAAGAAGCCTTTGGTAAGGAAATGGCAATGATCATGTTCTTCGGCATGCTGGTTAACATTCTTATCGCACGCTTAACCCCGTGGAAATTCATCTTTTTAACCGGCCATCACACCTTGTTTATGTCGATGATGGTCGCCGCGATTCTTTCCACCAGCGGAATGGAAGGGATCCCATTGGTCGCATTAGGCTCTGTGGTTGTCGGCTCGGTGATGGTGTTTTTCCCTGCCATCGCCCATCGCTACATGCAACAAGTCACCGGCTCAGATGAAGTCGCCATTGGCCACTTTTCAACCCTCTCTTACGTGTTAGCCGGGTTTATTGGCAGCAAGTTTGGTAACAAAGCCCACTCCACCGAAGACATGGACGTGCCCAAAAGCCTCTTGTTCTTGCGTGATACGCCAGTCGCTATCTCGTTCACCATGGGGATCATTTTTATGGTGACGTGTCTGTTTGCCGGCGGAGACTTTGTGCGCGAGGTGAGTGACGGAAAACACTGGTTTATGTTTGCATTAATGCAATCCATCACCTTTGCAGGCGGGGTGTATGTGATCTTGCAAGGGGTAAGAATGGTGATTGCCGAGATTGTGCCAGCGTTTAAAGGGATTTCCGACAAACTGGTGCCCAATGCCAAGCCAGCACTCGACTGTCCCGTGGTTTTCCCCTACGCACCCAATGCGGTGTTAGTAGGCTTTTTATCGAGCTTTGTTGCTGGGCTTGTCGGTATGTTCCTGCTCTATATATTGGGGCTTACGGTGATTATCCCAGGCGTGGTGCCCCACTTTTTCGTCGGCGCAGCGGCAGGGGTATTCGGTAATGCCACCGGCGGACGACGCGGCGCAATTTTAGGCGCCTTTGCGCAAGGCCTACTGATCACCTTCCTGCCCGTGTTCTTGCTCCCAGTGCTCGGCGATCTGGGCTTTGCCAACACCACCTTTAGCGATGCAGACTTTGGTGTGGTCGGCATCCTACTCGGCCTGATTGTGCGATAACCACAAAGAAAAAAGGATGAACAGGCCGATAGGCTTGTTCATCCTTTATTAAAAATTGACGCCCCCTCAGCTGCTAAAGGTAAGGACAGAAACAATTCAATAACTTACTTTCACATAGCTGTATGAACACTACTTATATTTAGCATCAAATTTGGAAAGTGGGCCTCGTTCCTCGATGTAGCCGCGCGCCTCCGACGTTGAGGTCAAATCGGGCACTGATCGTGACAGGCGCCCGTTAGCAATGTGCATCCATCAAACACCGTGCTAGGGCTTAGGATCTAGGACCCTAGGCCCTTTTTAGTCCTTCCCATCTTCCACTAAAGTCCGTATTCTGTAGCCCATATTGACAGAACTTGGTATTAAACTAGGCAGATAAATCATGAAGGTACTTGTCACCGGTGGCACGGGATATATTGGCAGCCACACTTGCATTCAACTGATTGAACAAGGCCACACGCCTGTTGTTATCGACAATCTATGCAATAGCAAAGAAATGGTGCTCGAGCGTATTGAGCAAGTCACTGGCGTACGACCGACTTTTATGCAAGGCGATATCCGTGACAGTGCTTTCTTAAAGCGCGTATTTTCTGAACACAGTATTGACAGCGTCATCCACTTTGCCGGATTAAAAGCTGTGGGTGAGTCGGTTGAAAAACCACTGAAATACTACGACAACAATGTCTCCGGCACTCTCACTCTCGTGAGTGAAATGAATAAAGCTGGAGTGAAATCTCTGATATTCAGCTCATCAGCGACCGTTTACGGTGATCCAGCATCGGTACCGATTAAAGAAGATTTTCCCACCTCGGCGACCAACCCCTATGGACGCAGCAAATTAATGGTGGAAGAGTGCCTACGAGACTTTTACCAAGCCAATCCCGACTGGAGTATCACTTTGCTGCGTTACTTTAACCCCGTCGGCGCGCATGAATCTGGCCTGCTCGGCGAAGATCCACAAGGCACACCCAATAACTTACTGCCTTTTGTGGCACAAGTAGCAGTGGGTCGACGCGAAAAGCTAGGCATATTTGGTAACGATTATGATACGCCCGATGGCACCGGTGTGCGAGATTATATTCATGTCGTCGACCTGGCCGAGGGCCATTTGGCTGCGTTGGATAAAAAAACCCATCAACCTGGCACTCATATTTTTAACCTCGGTACCGGCCAAGGCAACAGTGTGCTAGAAATGGTGCATGCGTTTGAAGCCGCAGCAAAACGTCCAATCCCTTACGAAATCAAACCCCGTCGAGCCGGCGATATCGCCGAATGCTACGCTGACCCGGCTTATGCAGAAACCCACTTGGGCTGGAAGGCGAAACGCGATTTACAAACGATGGTAGAAGATACTTGGCGCTGGCAGTCTAAAAATCCAAATGGGTACCAATGAAGCCACTTTGAGAGCACAAAACAACCAAACTGATGTGATATGGGCTCGCTGACTTCCTACCTGCCCTAAAAATCATTAAACTGGCGCCTGATTGACGTTGAGGGATACCACGTGCTCATACCATTTATTGAACTGGCCTTTCTGTGCTTTTTTGCCTTTTGTTCTCTCTTTGTGATTCGAAAGATGGCCAAGGCTGTGGGTTTGGTCGACATTCCCTCCGGACGCAAGCAACACATCGATAATGTTCCCCTAGCGGGCGGCATCGCGACCAGTATAACGTTGTTGTACTTTGTGTTTAATAATCCCTCCGTCCTGCAGTCACCAACTCTCTATGCGTCATGTGTGATCGTGCTCGTTATTGTCGGGGCGCTGGATGACAAGTTCGATATTAGCTACAGAATTCGTTTATTCGTACAAGCACTTTTGTCTATTGCCATGATGTGGTTCGGCAACCTTGAGCTAACAAATTTGGGCAACTTACTGGGAACAGGCCAAATAAACCTGGGGCCTGCTGGGTACGCGGTGACTGTACTGGCCGTGATTGCCGCTATCAATGCCTTTAATATGGTGGACGGTATTGATGGTCTATTAGGAGGGCTATCTATCGTCACATTCGGCGGATTAGCGCTGCTTTTGCTCCATGATGGACAAGCTCATATGGCTTACTTTTGTTTTGCCATGGTTGCCATCCTTGTGCCGTATGTCGTTCTCAATATGGGATTGCTAGGCCGCCAGAGAAAGGTGTTTATGGGTGACGCTGGTAGCATGCTAATTGGCTTTACCGTTGTTTGGGTACTGCTTTTTTCCAGCCAGAATGGAAAGGCGCCGCCGTTACGTCCCGTCACCGCATTATGGCTTATCGCTGTTCCATTGATGGACATGGTCGCGATAATGATCCGACGCATTCGCAGAGGCGAGTCACCGTTTAAACCAGACCGTGACCACCTCCATCATATTTTCCAACGGGTCGGACTTACCTCGAAACAAACACTGCTCGCTATTTGTAGCATCTCAGCTTTGTATGCAGGCATTGGTATATACAGTGATATCGCTCGAGTCCCAGAATACATCATGTTGATTGCATTCTTAACCTGCTTTGGGCTTTACTTCCTACTTGTAACGCATATTTGGCGGGTGACGTCGTTTGTGAAAAAACTTTTTTCACGTCGTGTGTGATGGGTTGAAACAAATCTCATTTTGGCATTGCGGCCCAATAATCGGCTCTACCGCTTATTGGGCACATAAGCTTGAACTCAATGTACAACTAAAAGCGGTAATATTTGTTAATCAACTTATTACCTGTTGAAGAAGAAGAGTGCATGGCTTTTAACTACAAGGTAAGTTGAACTAACATAACTATGAAGGTTCAGTTGGACTAAACATTACCTTTGCTTTCTCAGGGTCAAATGGCCCTTCCTTTACCTCTAAAAGCAATGCTTTCTCGGAAATACATTCCACGCTATGAATATCTCTTGGGTCTATTTCAATTACTTTTCCCGATTGTCCATCACCAGCGGCTAGCTTCTGCTTTACTTTTCCATCACCGTCGTAAAGCGTCACTTCAACTATACCATGAATTACCACGAACATTTCCCATTGATGATCTAGTTCATGGTAGTGCGGCGCAACGTAACTCCCTTTTACTAGAGCGATAAATAGTCGTTGCACCTTCTCATCATAGTTTGCATGCAAATTAAGGTGAGCGCGTTTTCTTTCTGACTTCTCAGCATCATCAAACAACGCCGAAAAGCTTTCATCACTGTATTCTTTCATCTTTTCGTTTCAAATTATCGATAATTACTCCCGCAGCTGCTTGTACGGAAAACGCATCTTCAAGTAATCTGTAAGCCCTTTTACCTACATCTTTTCTCAATAATTCATTATGGTAAAGTGACAACGCGTTTTGATATAACTCCTTATCTTCACCATTAATCGATAAGTAGCCAGCTTGGTTATCATTGATGGTTTCTAGCAGATCATTACCTTGGTTTACGCTCCCCAAAATAGGTTTAGATTGAACCATATAACCTAAAAGCTTACCTGGAAAGTTGTGAGCAGTATGCTTTGCTGAGAGAGAGAAAAGCCCAACATCAATATCGCACAGCAGGTTCTTAAATTCTTGCTGATTAACCGATGGAAGATAAGTAAAATTACTAAGTGACCATTTTTCAGCTAAGTGGTTAACGAGATTAACTTCATCTCCTTGCCCAACAAAAAGAAAATGAGCTTTTTCATAAGCCGACATTGAACGGACAAGACGCATCAAATTCCCCATATCCTGCGCGTGTCCAATATTCCCCCCATAGAAGTAAATAACTTTATCTTCCAAGTTAAGTTTTTTACGGACGCTATCGTCTGGGTTTATCAATGTATGAGGTTTTAGTTCAGCCCAGTTCCTGAGAACTTCAGTCTGATATTGATCACTGGTGGCGGCATTGAAAATCTGTCGGTTTTTCTCTGACATCAATCCAATTTTATCTGCTTGGCGATAGGACTGCTTTTCAAAAAACCGAAAATACTTTTCAATCAAAGAGCCCTGTCTAATGATGCCTGCATCAACAGCCCACTGAGGAAATAAGTCACGTAGAACTAAATAAGCTTTACATTGACAACGCGACTTTATTTTATCAACGAGCTTACCCCAAAATATAGAGGGAGAATAGTAAATAATACCATCAAAGGTTTCAGGCTTTATCTCGCTAGAGATGGCTCGCCAAGCTCGGAAAGAAAGCACGGTTTCATTTATGGCCCGCTTAATCTTTGTCGTGTCTTTTATCGTACCACTGGAAAAAGACCAAATATTCACACCACTTAACTGCGTTTTTACTAGCCTTTTTTTCTGTCCCTCAGAGGGTGTGATCACCGTTACTTGGTGACCCAATCTTACATAATAACAAGCGAGCTCATGAAACATTTTTGCCCCAACGCGAGTGCTATGGGGCAAGTAGTCATCAATAATTAATGCTAAGCGCATTAGTACTTTTTCCAAACAACACGTTTAACGTAATCAGTATACGAATGGATAATGCGTACCACTTTTTCTGAGACATTTGGCATCGAATAATCATAAACTTGGCGCAATAATCGCTCTTCACCCGAAGGTTGTGACTCTAGAACTTGTAGTGCTTGCATTACCCTTTCGGCACCTAAACCAACCATCATCACCGACGCTTCTTCCATCCCTTCTGGCCGCTCGTGCGCTTCTCGCATGTTTAGGGCAGGAAAGTTCATAATTGATGATTCTTCGTTAATCGTTCCACTATCAGAAAGAACGGCTTTAGCGTTCTTTTGTAGATGGTTATAGTCATGAAATCCTAATGGTTTAAGTAACTGGATGTTTGAATGGAATTCCAACCCACGCGCTTCAATACGATTGCGAGTTCGAGGATGTGTAGAGACAATCACTGGTAAGTCGTAGTGAGTTGCTAGGGTATTAAGTGTTTCTGCTAACTTTTCCAGCTGGTTGGGTGCATCCACATTTTCCTCACGATGAATACTAACAACAAAAAACTGTCGTTTCGATAATCGTAAGCGTGACAGCACGTCAGACGCATCAATCCTTGGCATATAGTAATTTAACACTTCAAACATTGGACTACCTGTTTTGATCACGCGATCAGCAGGTAAGCCTTCAGCGAGCAAATAGTCACGCGCTATCGTGCTATAAGTTAGATTAATATCTGAAGTATGGTCGACGATTCGGCGGTTCGTTTCCTCAGGGACACGCTGATCAAAGCAACGATTACCTGCTTCCATATGAAAAATCGGCACTTTACGTCGTTTGGCGGGGATAGCTGAGATACACGAGTTCGTATCGCCCAACACTAACATCGCCTCTGGGTCAACCTCTTCAAGCACTTGGTCCACTTTAATAATGACTTGACCAATAGTTTCTGCCGCACTCTTACCGGCAGCATTGAGAAAGTAATCCGGCTTGCGCACACCAAGATCATTAAAGAATACTTCATTAAGCTCAAAGTCATAGTTTTGCCCCGTATGGACTAACGTATGTTCACAGTGCTCGTCTAACTTCGCAAGAACGCGGGATAACCGTATAATTTCAGGACGAGTTCCCACAACGGACATTACTTTGAGTTTTTTCACTTCACTACTCTCGAATTAAGATAACGGATAAGCAACTGTATCGGGGGCCTCACGGTCAAAAATTTCGTTAGCCCAAAGCATCACGATCATTTCATCATCACCTATATTGGTGATGTCGTGCGACCAACCTGGCACTGTTTCAACAATTTGAGGTAAGCCACCATCTGTATAGAGCTCGTGACGCTCGCCCGTTACAATATGTTCAAATTTGAATAGAGCTTTACCTTTGAGGACTAAAAATTTTTCATTTTTACTGTGGTGATAATGACCACCACGCGTGATACCTGGGTGAGCGGTAAAGAACGAGAACTGACCTGCTTGCTTGGTTTTAAGCATCTCGCTAAAAACACCGCGCTCATCACCATAGCTAGGGATCGAATAACTAAAGTGCTCTGGTGCCATATAGCTAAGGTATGTAGAATAGAGCGCACGCGTTAAGCCAGTGCCAACATCTTCTGTAACCAAACTATCTCTGCTCTCTTTGAAACTGCGTAGTAGAGTCGCTACTTCACCTACCGTCGTCGGATACTCTGGCGTGACCCGTTTGTAACCGCTTTCCGAGTCACCGTCCAACAATCCAATTAGGCGGGCACAAACGTCATCGATATAAACTAAGGTAACAGCTGCTTCCGAGTCGTTAATCGTGATATCTAACCCATTTAGAATGTTGTGACAAAATGTGGCCACGAACGAATTGTAGTTTGGGCGGCACCATTTTCCAAACACATTAGGGAAGCGATAGATAAAATAGGAAGAGTTTGTGTGCTGACCATATTGCTCAACTAACTGCTCGGCTAGTCTTTTACTTATCCCGTATGCGTTATCTCGTTCCGCTTGTATAGAAGAGCTCAACACTATCGGTGCGTGCTTGTTACTGCGACTAAGTTCATCGACAATATACTGGGTAAAGTCTGTGTTCCCGTACTGAAACTCAGCCTCATCGTCAGGCCGGTTAACACCTGCTAAATGATACACGAAATCTGCAGCGCTAAGTGACTTAGATAAAACGGTTTCCGGTGTTTCACGGTCAACTTCAACAATGTCATGATAACCATGCTCGCGAAGCATCACACACAGATTTTTACCAATAAAACCTGTGGCGCCCGTAACAACAATCTTCATTTAAACCCCCTCAGGTACCACTAAGCTACCTGCTTCAATGTCTCCTATGAAGTCAAGTTTTCTTAGCAGAGCAATCATACCATCCACATCTAGGCGTTCGGTATTATGCGAGTTGTAATCTTCAATGATAGACAAATCTCGTTCGCCTTCATCATGATACTTAGCGTAGTTTAAGTCTCGGTTATCCGAAGGGATTCTATAGTAGCCACCTTGATCTTCTGCTACGAACATCTCTTCGCGACTGCATAATGCTTCGTAGAGCTTCTCGCCATGCCGTGTACCAATCACGTTAACGATATGCTCTGGTTTGTGTGTTATCCGCTTCAATGCTTCTACTAACGTTTCAATTGTCGCTGCTGGCGCTTTTTGGACGAAAATATCACCGTTAGTCCCGTGTTCAAAGGCGTGTAAAACAAGATCGACCGCATCGTCTAGTGTCATCATGAAGCGCGTCATATTAGGATCTGTTACCGTCAACGGCTGGTCATTTAACATTTGCCGTAAAAATAGGGGGATCACGGAGCCTCGCGACGCCATTACATTACCGTAACGTGTGGCAGATATCATGGTTTTCGCTGGGTTCACATTGCGAGACTTAGCGACAATCACTTTTTCCATCATTGCTTTAGAAATCCCCATTGCATTGATGGGATAAACGGCTTTATCGGTGCTCAAACAGACCACGCGCTTCACTTCGTTTTGAATCGCCGCTTCAAGTACATTTTCCGTGCCCAAAACATTGGTCTTGACTGCTTCCATAGGATGGAATTCACACGATGGCACTTGCTTAAGCGCCGCCGCATGATAAATGTAGTCAACACCACGTGTAGCATTCAATATACTCTGAGGATCACGCACGTCCCCAATATAGAACTTCAACTTTGAACTATTATATTTTTTCCGCATGTCATCTTGCTTTTTCTCATCACGAGAAAAAATGCGTATTTCTTTAATATCTGTGTTTAGGAAACGGTCAAGCACTGCGCTACCAAAGGAACCAGTACCGCCTGTAATGAGCAAAGTCCTTTCTTTAAAAACAATCACGCTGCACCTTTAATAATTCCTTTAAATACAATTTAGACCTTTCTTCATTCGTGATATGTTGCTCTATAACTTCTGAACAACGGGATTTCAAAATATAATACTCCTCTACATCATCCAACAGAGTTCTTATTTTTAATGCAGCATCAATTGCACTTGAAGGCTCATAATAAACAGCAGCATTATGACATACCTCCCGAGCAAATAAGAAGTCTGTTGTACATATAGGCGTTAAGCATTTCATAGATTCTAAGTAACTCACTGAAAAACATTCTAACAAAGTAGGCAAAAACATCAAATCAGCACTTTTATAAATTTGCTTACATGCTTCTACAGGAACGACACCTAAGTTGATAGTAAAACTTTTAAACCTTTCTGAGCATTTATCATACTCAGTCTCAGGCATAGTAACGTAAAAGTTTACTTTGTACCCATAATCAAATAATATCTCAGCAACATCCGCAATAATAGTAAGGTTTTTGTGAGGGTAGTTTGAAGCGATAGTCACAATATTGAAGCGGTCACTGCTTAGCCTATACTCGCCTAAAAGAGACTCATCATGGGAATAAAACTTATCATCGTACATATAGGGCAAAGCATTGGGAACAACACTCACCTTACTTTCATTGATATTCATCAAAGACAACATTTTTTCCTTTATGTCTCTAGTCTCTGTTATATAGAATCTACTCTTTTCATACAAAAATTTTCTTAAAATAAAATTCTTCAATCTCGTAGCCAGTCTATTTAAATACGGAAGCTTTTTGTAAGCAATCGTATCAGGAGTCACAACCCAGGCGTTAGCAAAGCCCATAACGTGAGAGTGGCGCCCATTACAAGTCCAAAAGGAGGGGCCAAATAATGTAAAAACCACATCCGGGCCAACGTGACGAATAAACTTTCTAATCACTCGGCTTGAGGATGAAAAAGGGATAGCCGTTTTAATATCAGTCTGTACAACAACGATCTTGCTATTATCTACTTCAACTGGCAACTGTTTCATCACTTGAGGCGATAGCATATAGTAAAAATCCGTCATATCCATATGCAAGTCATTTATGTGATATATAAATGACAACGCCACCTGCAACCCACCGCCCGCTTTTATATTACTGGCATCTAAAATAACTCTCATTGTTTCACCACTGCACTGGATAGTTGCTCCAGTGTATCGGGGCTTACTGATTCACTCACCTTTCTAAGAACGAATGTTTCGTCATCTGACAAATTTAATACATCTGTGTAGGTGAAAACCTTTGGGTACTCTGGGCCGGAGAACCAGTCAATCTTTCTTAGTGAGCAAAGGTTATCATCTTCATTCGATTCTATATATGACTTGGTAAAAAACTTAAATTTCGAGTTATATACTATAGATTGAAAAAATACCTCATCACAACAGTAGCTAAACTTAAAATAGTCTAGATAGCTTGAGTTCAAATGAACATAGTTTAATATATAAAAAACACATTCCCTAGTAATAGTGAACCAATTACTTCCTTTATACATTACCTCAAAAGGTTTTGACATTTTATTTTCCATCAACCCGAATGAAAAAGCCGTCCTTAAAAGAACACGAGTAAATTTATTCTTGATTGAGTTCGAACGGTCAAAAAAAACATCATTATAACGGTATAAAAATCTGGCCCCCTCTCTGTCATTAACTCCACTTAGGGAGCATACACCAATAAACTCTGTTTTTTTACTCTCTCCCAGATACTGATTAAAAGGTTGCAACCCCTTATACAAGAAATCATCACCAGAAATCAAAGATATATATTCAAAGTTATAATTGGCACATATGTACTTCATTGAGTTGAGAGTGGCAGTTATTTGACTAACCCCCCCCCAAAAAATTGGGATTCTATCTCGAAGAAAAAAGACATTGTTGTACCGTTCTAATTCTAAAAACTCTGCTAAATCTTTTTTTGCGTCCACGTGGACAAAACCGATAGTATCGTTACTTTCCGATATCTGCTTTAAAGAAAAAAGAAACGCATTAGTAACCCTATGACACATAATCAATATAGCATGCCTCACACTATTTCGTGGCATAACCAATCACCTCTCTTGGTTTAAGGAAAGGAATAGCAGCATGTATCTTTAGAAGCATCCCACTCCTAAAGAAATAATTGGAAACTGTCAAACTTATTAGCTCAACAACAAATATAGAATAAAATGCACCAACCGCGCCGTGAGTAGAAATAAAAAAATACGAAATTGGAACTGAGAAAGCAGAACAAAATATAATTTTTATAAATAGATATTTGCTCCCCCCAGGATAATTACCTATAAACCGGCTATTTATAACGCCTAAAACCGATAAAAGACCAGAAAGAGCCATAAGCCACAAGTAAGG
>NZ_MUFA01000028.1:0-39086 GCF_001995955.1 Salinivibrio sp. PR6
ATCCATGTTTTATGATATTCATTTCATATTATTTGCATGAAAGTACTTGCCTGCGGGGACTGTGACTTTGGGGTTTTTATTTAAAGTATTGTTTTTAAGGGTTTTTGTTTTTTTGGCGGATAAGATCTATGTCATAAAACGGTCAAAAACATGCTCTAGTTCATATTATTCGTATTAAAAATTAAGTCGTGATTGATATTTTTCTTTGCGTAATTAGTCTGAAGGTGTGGTTACACGAAATGTGTAAGCAGCGGGGGAAAGCTGAAATACGTTTCTCAGCTTTCAAATCGGTTTTGCACTCGATAAAACTTAATAAATCAACGAGGCAAAGCCCGTATCTTGCAGATAGCAGGAGTCTTTCATGAATAAGATTTTTAAGCGTTCGCTTATTAGTGCAGTGGTTGCATTAGGATCAACTGGCGCAATGGCCGCCGACCACGAAGGTGTGGTTGGTGTTTTAACTGACTACAATGTTGACCTTTATGGTGTTGCGGCTATTTCAGCCTTCAACCAAGAAGATGGTAACGGTTACGACTATGAAAATGAGTCTCGCGTCGGGGTTCGAGCCGGTAAGGCGTTTAATGACGACGTTTATATCTTCATGCAAATTGAGTCAGGGTATGTCGGTGAAGATGGAACAGGCGCGACATTGGGTAATCGTGATACTTTCATTGGTATGAAAGGAGACTGGGGCCAAGTGCGTTTTGGTCGTATGTTGACACCAATGTATGAAGTGGTCGATTGGCCCTATTCTAACCCAGGGTTAGGCCGCGTTTTTGACTGGGGGGCGGACACGAAGTCGCATTATGATCGTAAAGGCGATATTGCGCGTTATGACTCTCCCGATTTAAATGGTTTTAGTTTTGACGTGTCAGTGGGACGTGGCGATAAAGATGTCAAAGGCTCAAATCACTTTGGGGCCGCAGCACACTATACGTTAGCGGATGCATTTACCCTCCATGGTGGGTACGAATATAACTCTAATTATGAGGGTGATATTGATACCAAGGCGTATTTAGCTGGGGTTGAAATTCCACTTCCAGGTGGCTTTAAGGTGTCTGCCGCTTACAAATATAATGATGGCGTGTACAACACCGCGGGAGCTAACAAGGGGACTGAGGCAGAGCAAGATCAAATCTCAGTGGTTGGTGAGTACTGGAATGGTCCGTGGGGTTACCGCTTAGGTTATGCTGCAAATGGCGATTCTGATTTAGACAACAATGCCGATGTCGATGATAGTGATTCAGTGATTGCCGGTCAGCTAATGTACTCGAAGAATGGTTTCTTGCCTTATCTTCGTATTGGCCAGCACGATGCGGGCAATCTAGAGGACAAAAAAGCGTTTGCCCGTCTAGGTATTGAATATAACTTTTAACAGTAACACTTTGCCTTTCTATTCTTTTTTGCCGGCCAGGATGGCCGGTTTTTTTAACTTCCTGTAAGGGGGCTGTATGAAAGCAACTTTCCGTCTTGTGACCGCATCGAGTTGTCTACTTATTGTCGGTTGTACTAGCTTTGATTCGTCGAGTCAGTTTGATGATGTTGCGAGTTCAGTGAAAGAGCGTCGCCACTATGTGCAGGTGGTGACGAAATCGATCACGCCAGACATTCAGGTCTTGTCTGGGGCGAATGTCGTTAAAGCAAGTGCGAATTATGTGGCGAATTATCCCGTTGATAAGTCAGCAGGCCCCGACGTGGCTCCTTCCAAATTGATGACTGAAATCTCGTATTTTAAGAATTATCAAGAGTATGAAACCGTCACCATCAATGGTGAGACGCTGCCGCTTGAAAATACTCAAGTAACGTCAGAAACGTGCACGGAGCACTGTGTGACGACGCAATATGTATCATTTCCGTTCTCCCCAGACATTGCCAACAATTGGTCTGAACCACAGGTTACCTATACCTTCAATAGTGCTGGGGGCGGAAATCGGGTGCAATTGTCGATTCCCAACGCTTACTTTATGGCGGCCAATGATGAGGCGTCGCGTGTTTTAGGGCAACAAAGCCAGTCCGCTGTATCCGCGAGTCAGCCAATCTCAGTGAAAGACACAAAAGAGAAACCAGAAGAAATGGTGAACTACTGGTATCAGCAAGCGACTGACTCTGAACGCAGCGCTTTTGCGGATTGGGCGTTTGCGCATCGTGACGGAAGCGGTGTACTGCCGACCACTCAAAGTCAGGCTTTGCAGATGATGGGTTATTGGTATCAGCAGGCGACCCCTACCTCGCGGAAAGCCATCCTTACTTGGTTACTCAACCAATCTTAGTGCCTTACCAAGGCTTGAATGTGCTGTGCAATCAAATCACATAAGGTGGCCAGCGCATTTTGGTGAGCATGATCGAGTGGGTAAGAGGCATTGAGTCGAAAGCAATGGGCAAACTGTGCGTGTGTCGCAAACATGTTCCCTGGTGCGATACTGATATGATGTTTGAGCGCAAGGTGGTATAGGGCAGTAGTATCACTGCCTTTGGGCAAGATTATCCATAAAAAGTATCCGCCTGGGCTGTTAACGACTTCCACAGCTTGGGGCAAGTGATCGACAAGGAACTGACACGTCGCTCGCTTTCGCTCGGCAAGCGTGTGGCGAAGCTGCTTTAAGTGATGTTCATAGTTTCGGTTATGCAGGTAGTGGGCTACAGCAAGTTGAATGGGGACGCTGGTGGTCACCGTGCTCATTAGCTGCAGCTTTTGTAGTTTCTGGGCTTGATCGCCAGCGGCTACCCAACCGAGGCGAAACGCATCGGCCAAGGTTTTTGAAAAAGACGAGCAGTGCAAAACATGGCCGCTGTTATCAAACGCTTTAATGGGCTTCGGTTTGTGTTCCCCATCATAGAGTTCGCCATAGACATCGTCCTCGATTAAGTACACCTGATAGCGCTTGACGAGTTCGGCAAGACGCGCCTTCTTTTCATCTGACAGTGAGTACCCCAACGGATTTTGATGATTGCTCATCAACCAGCAAGCGCGAATTGGGTGTGTTTGCAAGGCGCGTTCAAGTGCATCGATGTCAATCCCCTCTGTAGGATGTGTTCGGATTACCATCGCTTTGAGTCCGCGATTTTCAAGGGCTTGCAACGCGCCGTAAAACGCGGGGCTTTCGACTGCGACCCAATCGCCAGGTTGCGTGACCGCACGCAAGCTAAGATTTAACGCATCCAATCCGCCTGCTGTGATTACTATCTCATCGGGTGAGATTTGCATGCCCTGCGCTGCATAGCGTTGGGCAATCAGGTGTCTCAGTTGCGCATTACCCGGCGGGAGATTATCGACCACGCTATGAATCGACATAAAGCGCACGGCAGTGGTGAGCGAGCGATTTACTTGATGGCGAGGGGCGAGCAAGGGATCGACATAGGCATGCCCATAGCTTGCCATGCCGGGAGAGCGACTGGCTTGCAGGACATCGAAAATATAGTCATTAATATCGACCGATTCAGCAGGGTGGAGGGCTGTATCCGTTCGGTTTTGGCTAAGTGCGGCATGAGGAGCGACACGATAGCCTGAACGGGGCTGTGAAACTATCCACCCTTGGCTTTCTAGCTGTTGATAGGCTTGGAGCACTGTCATCATGCTCAGACCTGAATAGGCGGCCTGTTTTCTCAGCGAGGGAAGCTTTTCTCCCACGTGCCAAATGCCAGCTTGAATCTGCTGTTTAATCTGTTCACTAAGATTCTGATATTTAGACACCTTTACCCCCTTCAGTCTATTGGGCCGCTCAGACTATAACACGGTAGTCAGCAGGCTGTTATAGGTTAATCTGAACCGTCTGTATATGGGCACATTAATAATGGGCTTCTACCATGCGCGTTGGTCTAATTACTAAAGTGGACTTCACGTATGTTTGGTCTTGATGCCTTTATGTTGGCCCGTATTCAATTCGCGTTTACGGTTTCTTTTCACATTATCTTTCCTGCAATTACTATCGGCCTTGCCTGCTACCTTGCCGTGCTTGAGGGGCTATGGCTTAAAACTCGCGAGCAGGAGTACAAAACCCTTTATCTTTTCTGGTCGAAAATTTTCGCGGTCAACTTCGGGATGGGCGTGGTGTCTGGGTTGGTGATGGCATACCAATTCGGCACCAACTGGAGTGGCTTTTCCGAGTTTGCGGGCAGTATCACTGGCCCACTGCTGACTTATGAGGTACTTACGGCGTTCTTTTTAGAAGCCGGCTTTCTCGGCGTCATGCTGTTTGGTTGGCAACGTGTCGGTGATCGCTTGCACTTTTTCGCTACGTCCATGGTGGCGCTGGGGACGGTGATCTCTGCCTTCTGGATTTTAGCCTCCAACAGTTGGATGCACACGCCACAAGGGCATGAAGTGGTTAATGGTCAAGTGGTGCCTGTGGATTGGTTCGCGGTGGTCTTTAATCCCTCTTTCCCTTATCGCTTGGCGCATATGGTGGTCGCGGCGTTTTTATCCAGTGCCTTATTTGTTGGTGCATCGGCGGCGTGGCACCTGCTTAAAGGGCTGCGCAGCCCAGCGGTGAAGCGGATGTTTTCGATGTCGATGTGGATGCTGTTATTCACCGCGCCTATTCAGGCTTTTATTGGTGATTTGCATGGCTTGAACACCTTGGAGTATCAACCTGCCAAAATAGCAGCGATGGAAGGGCATTGGGATAACAGTCATGGCGAGCCCACACCGCTCATTTTGTTTGGCTTACCAGATATGGAGGCGGAAACCACCCGCTACAAAGTAGAAATTCCCTATTTGGGTAGCCTGATCTTAAAACACAGTTTGACCGAGCAAATCCCTGCGCTAAACGAATTTCCTGCTGAGGATCGACCTAATTCGCCCGTGGTTTTCTGGGCGTTTCGCCTGATGGTGGGCTTAGGACTATTGATGATCACACTTGGGCTAGTGGGAGCGTGGCAGCGTTATAAAGGTCGCCTTTATGAACATCAAGGTTTGCTTCGTTTTGCTTTCTATATGGGACCCGCAGGTTTGGTCGTGATTCTTGCTGGCTGGGTAACCACTGAGGTAGGGCGTCAGCCTTGGGTGGTGCATGGCCTTTTACGCACCCAAGATGCGGTGTCTGCGCACGGTGACTTGCACATGAGTATTAGCTTGATCAGTTTCTTTGTGGTGTACGGCTTGGTCTTTGGGTTGGGGTACATCTATATGATCCATCAAATTAAATTAGGGCCGGATCAGCACGATAACACGCCGCATGAACCGTTAACTGTCTCTGGTCGTGTGTAAGGGGGAAACATGGATTTAGCAATGATTTGGTTTGGCATCATCGTGTTTGCCACCTTAATGTATATCGTGATGGACGGATTTGATTTAGGGATCGGTATTCTGATGCCGTTTGTCACTCAACGCGAAGAGCGCGACTTGATGGTTAACAGTGTCGCTCCAGTCTGGGATGGCAATGAAACCTGGTTGGTCCTTGGTGGGGCGGCATTATTTGGTGCTTTTCCCTTGGCGTATGCCGTGATTGTCGATGCGTTAACGATCCCTCTCACCTTGATGTTGGTAGCGCTTATTTTTCGCGGCGTGGCGTTTGAGTTCCGGTTCAAGGCGTTACCCGGCCATCATGGCTTTTGGGATACCGCTTTTATGGCGGGGTCGATTTTTGCCACCTTTTTCCAAGGGGTGACTGTAGGCGCGGTGATTGAAGGCTTTCCTGTCGAGGGACGCGCTTTTGCCGGCGGTGGACTCGATTGGTTGGCACCGTTTCCTATCTTCTGCGGGATAGGCTTGATCATTGCGTACGGTTTACTGGGTGCTACTTGGCTGATCATGAAAACGGAGCATGCGTTGCAAATGCGTATGTACCACCTTAGTCGTCGACTCGTCGTGTTGATGGCGGTAAGTATCGCGATAGTCAGTGTTTGGACACCACTCGCCTATCCGGGGATTGCCGACCGTTGGTTTAGTTTGCCAAATTTGCTAATGCTCTCTCCGGTTCCTTTATTGACGGTTTTTTGTTTGCTACGCCTTTGGCGTACCCGTCCTGATCACGCTCATCACCGTCCATTTATCATGGCGTTGTGTGTCACTTTGCTCGGATTTATTGGCCTCGGCATCAGCATTTGGCCGCATATCATTCCACCCAAGATCACGATTTGGCAGGCTGCCTCACCACAACAAAGCTTGCAATTTATGCTGGTTGGCGCGGTGTTTATCATTCCAGTTATTTTGATGTACACCTATTGGAGCTACCGCGTCTTTAGTGGCAAGGTAAATCCGGATGAGGCGTACCACTAATGGCTGATATGACAAAACCTGCTTGGCAGCGCTGGCTCTGGTTAATCGTGATCTGGATAGCCAGTGTGGCGGCACTGGGGGTTATTTCTTGGCTATTTAAGCTTTTGATGCATACCGCGGGTTTGCAAAGCTAGCTGCCGTTAACTTTCTATTACGTGGCGAATCAGTGATAAGCTTCTCAAGCTGATGATAAAGCGGTCGGATGTCTTATCACTGAAATAGTACTGACTCGATAGTCCGTTCTATGATACGTGCGAACACTTCTTTCAACTAAAAATAGGGTTACGTATGGAATGGTATTTAAAAGTGCTGCGCAATTATGTCACTTTTTCAGGGCGCGCCCATCGTCGAGAGTATTGGATGTTCTTTCTGGTTAACTTTTGCATCTCCTTGGCGCTAAACATTGTCGCTGAAGCGACGGGGCTGGTGTTGCTGAGCATTGTGTACTCATTGGCGGTACTACTGCCAACCTTAGCCGTTACATCAAGGCGTTTGCATGACACGGGACGTTCTGCATGGTGGCTGCTGATTTCATTCATTCCTATTATCGGGATGATTGCGCTGCTGGTGCTTTGTGCATTGGAAGGGGATCAAAATAGCAATCAATACGGTTCTAACCCTAAGCTTGCGGAAGGCGTCTAGTAAGGTGGTGTGATTTGTTTGCATGGGAACTGCTGGTACGATAGTCAACTAACTTGAGTCAATGAACTTGAGTCAATGTGTCGCTCATGCCGACTCACTCGTGTTTACCAGCATTCCTTTTTTACCTTAGGTGCCACATGATCACACTCGAGCCCTACCAATTAGTTGACGCCAGTTTCTCTCCTTGGCGTCCTATTTACTTAGACGTTGCCCAAGCCTTGTCTGACCATATCTCGACACCTCGTATTGAGGTACTGCATTTTGGTTCAACATCAGCCAAAGTCGGTGGCAAAGGGATCATTGATTTATCTATTCTTTATTTCTCAGGAGAGCGAGAAAACGCAATTACCCATCTTTACGCGCTAGGCTTTCAAGATCAACATAGTAAGCAGCCGTTTCCCGAACACCGCCCTCGTAAAGACGCCTCCGTAACCTATCAAGGTGAGCGGTTTTTGATTCATGCTCACGTGATTGAAAAAGACAGTGATGAACATCATCGTCAAATTGCATACAAACAGTATTTGCTCGATAACCCTGATGTGCGCGCCGAGTACGAAGAAAAAAAGCGCAACATTTTAAAAGCAGGCGTTCACGAACAAGACAGCTACGTAAAACATAAAGCACCGTTCGTGAAAGCGGTTCTCAACGACATCGGCGAGTGAATATACGCTCAACGTCCTTCTCTTACCCTTTTTCACACGTCACTAGACTTTAGTCGTATAGGTCGATTGTCACTCAAGTGCACCCGTTATGGTTGGTCTATAGTACTAAAGTAGGCACGAGGTGGTAAACCTTGAGGCGTTTGCTTTTCTAAAGGGCGAAGAGGGGCCGTGAGTGAGTGACTTCCAACAGGGAATATTAGTTGTTGATGATCAGCAAGTGGTTCGGCACACACTGGCGCTATGTCTTCAAAACCTTGGTTTCACTAGAATTTATCAGGCCGAAAATGGTCGGGAAGCGAGAAAAATCCTGAGCTCACATGCGATCCGGTGCGTGTTCTGCGATCTCAATATGCCGGTCGAAGATGGGTTTGAGGTACTCAAGTTTTTGGATGCGCAAGCCTACCCAGGCGCCATAATATTAATGAGTGGCGAGGAGGAGGAAGTGCTGGCCTCAACCGCCAATTTGGCGCGTCTTTATCAACTGAATATCATCGAATGTGTGGCCAAACCGCTTTCATTTGCAACAGTGAAACGACTGCTGAGCGCCAGTGAGCGTGAACTAGACATAGAGGCTAACCACGCGCCGCACTCACTACCGCCGCTCACTGCCAAGTTACTCAAAGGATACATAGATAAAGGAGGGCTAAGCGCGTTTTTCCAGCCGCAAATTTCCTTGTCCTCTGGTCGCCTCAAGGGGTTTGAGGTCTTGGCTCGCCTATTTAAACCTGATGATAGCATGGTTTTTCCCGACCAGTTTATCCCCACCGCAGAAAAACATCTTGAGAGCATCACTGACCTCACCAAACGCGTCATTGAATGTGCTTACAGCGATATCAATCAGTATGGAAAAGATATCGGCAATTTATCATTTGCCTTCAATATATCCGCCAAAGTGTTGGAGGCGGCAAATTTTCCACAGTGGTTACAAGCAACAACCGCCCAATATCAATTGCGTCCAGAACAAGTGATCTGCGAGCTAACAGAGACGGCTTTTACCACTGATCAGGCGACCATTGACACCCAAATGCTGCGCTTAAAAATGATGAAGTTTAAATTGTCTATTGATGATTTTGGCACGGGTTACTCGTCCATTGCCCAACTGCATTCGATTCCTTTTGATGAGCTCAAAGTTGACAAGCGCTTTGTGCTTGATTGTTTATCGAATACAAAATCTGCGGCTGTGGTTGAACAAAGTATTCAACTCGCAAAAGCAATCGGGGTAAACGTGGTGGCGGAGGGGATCGAGAATCAAGAGGTGTGTGACTTTGTTAAAGCACTGGGATGTGACATTGGGCAAGGCTACTTTTACGCCAAACCAGAGCCACTGAGTGTATTTGATTGGCGTGCAGCCAGTATTCAGGGTGGGAATCGTGAATGAAGTTTTCTGTGAAGCTACCTATTATTTTGCTGATGCTGGGCGGTTTAATGCTGGCATCCGTTACTGTGGTCTCTTGGAAAGGCCGCGAACTGCTTCAAGAAAGCACATTAACTAACATAGAGCGAGAAGCAGCACTACTGATTCGATTGATTGAAAGGAATCTTTTTGAAAGGTATCACGATGCACGCGCGTTTCCTTTGTCTTTAGGAAGTATTGAATCAGATAGTCTTAGTAACCGCCAAGTAAATGACAATACGGTAAGAAACCTTAACGAGTTAATCGCTAATTACAAAGTCTACCGTCGCATTGCGATAGTAAGTATGGAGGGCGAATTACTGGCGATAAATAATCAAAATAAGCATGGTAAATCGCTCGCGCCTCTTGACCTTTCCAAAGCACAAATTATGAACAGTGTTTGGTTTAATGAGATCCTTAACGGCCAAACCCTCGCCCCCGAACAACCGAATAGTACGTATGTAACCGGGCCAGAGCGTTTTATTTTCGGATCCAATGCTTCCTCTTACGACATGATTTTTGCGTCTGTGATCCGTAATACCGCGAATCGGCCTGTCGGTATATGGGTCAATGTGGTCGATTTTTCTACGGTCGAATCCATTGTGGCCGAAAGCTACGACTTACTCGCCAAACGCGGGCTCGTCAGTGCGGAATTAACCCTCTTAGACCGCCAGGGCCGTATTATCGTTGATTATGATCCTGTAGGGCAAAATGAATCAACGTATCAAAGGGACTTTCAAGTTCTGGGTAAATTAAACTTGGCGACGAATGGTGTCGAAGGGGCGAGATTAGCCGTCGCTGGATTAACGGGGTCAAACATCTCAACACACTATCGAAAACAAGTGGATCAGGTCACGGGGTTTGCTCATACCGAAGGTGCGTATGATTACCCAGGACTGGGTTGGTCAGCGATGATCCGCGTCGAAGTTGGAGAAGCGCTGCTTGCCCCCAATAATCTGTATAAAAATTCGTTTATCATGACTGCCACGCTGCTGTCGTTGATTGTACTGCTGGCCTTTTATGTATCACGACAAGTTTTCAAACCTTTAGGGCAGCTGAGTACCGCGGTGCGAAAATTGGCGCGGGGCGAGCATAACTTTTCCCTACCGCAGCGAGACCGAGGCGATGAAGTTGGGGTCATGGCCAGTGAACTGCTCAAACTGCGTGATATGGTGAGCGAGCGAGAAAGCTTAATCAGAGAAACGGAAGAGCAGCGCTTCCAGTTGGATATTCAAAGTCGCGCTATCGAAGCGACGGCAACAGGCATCATTGTCTCTGATGTTAGGCTTGCAGATTACCCCATTATTTATGCCAATAAAGCGTTTGAGACCTTAACAGGGTATAGCTCGAAAGAAGTGGTGGGCAAAAACTGTCGTTTTTTGCAGGCCGATGATCGTGATCAGCCAGAGTTTGATCGCCTCCGCTATGCCCTTAAAAATGCCTTATCTTGCTCCGTCGTCGTGCGCAATTATAAAAAAGACGGCACGCTTTTTTATAATAATCTACGCCTCGATCCCATCTTTGATGAAGTGGGCTCGTTAACCCATTATATTGGGATGCAGTCGGACATTACCGACCTCAAACAGGCAGAAGATGAGGCGAAACTTAAACTCGAACAAGAAATACAGCGCCGAACGCAAGACTTACAAGAATCCGAAGGGCGTTTGAGGACGGTGTTTGACACTGCACTTGATGGCATGGTGGTGATCGATACGCGGGGTAATATCCTTGAAGTTAACCGCTCATTGGAGCTTATATTTGGACGAATCCGTGAAGAGCTGGTGGGAGAAAATGTCTCTATTTTGATGCCAGATAAGTATAAAGCTGACCATGATGGATTTATAAGTCATTACCAGTTAACAGGGAGTAAAAAGCTGATTGGCACACCACGAAAACTACAGGGTTTGCATAAATCCGGGCGTGAATTCCCCATTGAGGTATCCGTTGGCGAAACTTGGTTTGGCGATACCCAGGGGTTTGTCGGTGTGATTAAAGATATCACCGTAGAGGAGGACGTTAAGCAGCGAGAGCAACGTCTTCAAGATGCGCTAAAAGAAAGAGAAGTCATCTATAGAACTGCTTTTGATCAGGCGGCAGTGGGTATATGTCGTGTTGACCTAGAGGGAAACTTTATTGAGGTCAATGACAGAATGAGTGAATTGCTCGGATATAACCAAGAAGCGCTGTTGCAATTAAGCTATCAAGACATCACTCATCCAGACCACTTATCAGCAAGTATCAAACACGTCACTCAACTTGCCTCGGGTGAGAACCGATCGTTTTCGATGGATAAACAATATATTAAGCAAGACGGGGAGGTGCTGTGGGCCACGGTATCGGTCGCGACAGTGCTCGATGAAAATGGTGCGACCAAGTACTTCATTGCTGCGCTGGAAGATATTAGTCAGCGCAAAGCGATAGAAGGCGAGCTGCTCTCAGCAAAAAGGGCGCGAGATGAGTTGCTTCGCGGTATGCAGCTAGCATCTGATGCAGGCGGGATTTGCAATTGGTCAATGGATGTTACCACGGGGGAGCTTAAGTGGGACGCTAACATGTATCGCCTATATGGGATTGCACCTGAAGCGCCAGTGAATTACGAGGTCTGGCAGGCATGCCTTCACCCCGATGATCGTCAACATGCGATCAAAGAAGTCGAAACAGCACTAAACGATAGCAATGTCTTTAATGCCGAGTTTCGCGTGATCCACCCTCAGACTCAGAGGGTCAGTTGGATTAAAGCCGCGGGCAATGTGGTGAAAGATGAGCAGTCGGGACGAGAAATGCTCTTTGGCATCAATTTAGACATTACACATGAGCGACAGACACAAGCCAAGCTAGAGAAAGAATCGGTCATGGCGAGAAAAGCCAACGAGGCAAAATCTCGCTTTTTAGCCACTATGAGCCATGAAATTAGAACGCCCATGAATGGTGTGATTGGCATGGTGGACTTATTAAAAGAAACGCCTCTGGAGCCAGAGCAATCCAAAATGGTGTCGACGATTCGAGATTCTTCGTTCTCTTTACTTGAAATAATCAACGATATTCTCGACTTTTCCAAAATCGAATCAGGACAGATGGAGCTCGATCCGACCGATGTTAACGTGCTCGACTTAATTGAGAAAACCTTAGATGCACTATGGATTAGTGCTGACCAAAAGGGCGTCGAACTCTTTTTCTCACATGACTACGCTACCCCTGACTTTATCTTGGTTGACCCGGTACGAGTACGCCAAATTCTTCTTAACTTACTGGGGAACGCCATTAAGTTCACCAGCAAAGAAAAAGAGGGAGGCCATGTCTTTGTCAAAACAGCATATTGTCATGACAGTCAGATGCTTACATTGAGCATCCAAGATACTGGCGTCGGCATGACGCACGAGCAAATGGATAAACTGTTCAAACCCTTTACACAAGCGGATAGTTCCACCACTCGGCGATACGGCGGAACGGGCCTAGGATTGAGTATTTCCAAGTCATTTGTCGATATGATGGGTGGGGATATTGCGGTTGAGAGTGAGTTTGGTAAAGGCAGTGAGTTTATAGTGCGAGTACCTGCGCCTAGCAGCGTCAAAACTCATGAAACCAACCGGCGTTATCCGTTTTCCGCGTTTTCCTTCGTTGTATTTATCGACCATGAGCCGCTCAAAAATACCTGTTTAGCATTACTTGAAAGCTTATGTCCTGGCGAGGTTTTGGATGCAAAGGCGACGGTGCCGGCCAACTGGAATCCGGATACTATGATTGCGGTGACAACAGATGCAAGTATTTTGCAAAGACATCAAGGTATGCGGTGCTTGTTGTTGGGGAATGATTTTGGTGGAAACGGTGCTTATCGGCATCCAGGGCCGTATCGGTTAAATCGGTACCCCCTTAAACCCAGTGAGTTTGTGCTCGGCGCTGCAGTGATGTGCGGGCTTGAAAGCCCGGATGTTGATTGGAATGAAGCCGTACATAGCAATGCCTTTGCCTATAGCAGTCAGTTAGATGCACAAGTGTGTGGCACCATTTTATGTGCTGAAGATCAGCCAACTAACCAGCTTGTCCTCGCTAAGCAGCTAAAACAGCTTGGTTATTCATTTGAAATGACATCAGACGGCAAAGAAGCACTTGAGAAATGGCATCAAGGGGAGTACGCGATGCTCTTAACAGACTGTCATATGCCTGAAATGGATGGTTTTGAATTAGCGGCTGAGATAAGGCGGCTAGAGGAAGAAGAAAATCGCGAGCGTACCTTAATTATTGCCATCACCGCGAATGCACTTGTGGGAGAAGCGGATCACTGCCTGCAAGCGGGGATGGATGATTATATTTCCAAACCTGTTGAGCTTGAGACACTCAAGCGCGTGTTGGCATTACGTCTTAGAGGAAGAGCGTTAAGAGAGGGCGAGCCCACGCTGACTCAGACCAGCGAAGAAGTCTCTCATACCGAAGCACTCATCGATGACCGTCAGCTCGAGAAAGTCATTGGCAGCTCAGACCAAGAAATGAAGCGCGCTATACTGTCTATGTTTTGGGACGGCGTGTCGGCGGATGTCAATGCGCTCGAGCAGGCCATTGTCGGCGCCGACGATGAAAAAATAAGAGCCATTGCACATGGGGCAAAAGGTGCATCTGCATCAAGTGGGGCGATGCGTTTGAGCGAGTTATTCCGAGTTATCGAAAAAAGCAGTCACGATATCGAACAAGTAAAAGCCGTGTTTACCGAAATAAGTGCAATGATGACCGCAATCGAAACCGATCTGCGGGAAGAAAAAATCATTCAATGAATGTAAGAGGCGCGATGTGATACATATCAACACGCAAGACCAAATTCCTTTTGAGCATTTTGAAAAAGCAAGTCGCGATACACTCAAGTATTTGAATAAAAAGTTTGGCTACGGTACGTGGATGATGACCCGTAAGCATGAAGATCAATGGGTCATCTTACAGGTAGAAGGGAGCAAATACGGTATTGATGAATTGACTACACTCACGTGGAGCGATTCAATGTGCAGTCGTATGGTGCAGGGTGAAGGACCGCGCTGGGCGCCTGACGTTGACAGTGTCCCCGCGTATGTGAACGCGCCAATCTATCAAGCGGAGAATATTAAGTCGTATATTGGGATCCCTGTTTGCTATTCGGATGGTAACTTATTTGGCACCTTGTGCGCGATAGACACTGAGCCGGTTGATCGCATTCCGCCTGACGGTCTAGAAACGATAGAACTCGTCTCAAAATTACTCTCAACGCTATTACAGCTTGAGCTGCAAAACATCGACTTGTCGCGAAAACAAATGAGTTTTTTACCCTCACAATTAAAAGATCATGAAACCGGTTTTCTTAATCGATTAGGTTGGTCTTTATATTTAGAAAAAGAAGAAAGCAATATCCGTTCGGTGGGTACGCCCGTGTATGTGGTGGCTATTGATGTTTCTCAGAGCAACCAGTCAACGCATTTGAAAGATACCGCAATGACCACTCTGTTTGTGTCCATTCTCAATGGTGTTTTACATGACGATGGCTATATCGCTCGATTAGGGGAAGATATCTACACCATGCTCTGTGCCAATAAAACCGAAGAGCAAATGGCGGTGATGGTTGAACGTCTTGCGAAAGAATTGAGTGAGGCTCAGATCCCTGTCGCCATTGGCTTCAAAAAACACGACTATGGTGATAACTTGGATGCAACTGTGATTGCTGCCATCAAAAGTGTCAGGCAATCATTAACATAGTGTGTTCATGCCAGTGCCGTTGGTCGAGCAGGAACACCCACTAGCACAGGAAACGTCATGTCACGTAAGCTAACACGCACTAAGCCTCGACCCTCCAAGCCTTGTATGGTGTGCCAATTTGTCAAAAGTGATATGAGCCGAGCAGTGCAGAGAGTGAAGCGGACCATTACGCGTACTGCCGTGCCATATGTTTCACCGGCACATTATACTGTCCCCGATAGCCAAGCCTGTCAGCAGGCGTTAGCACTGGTTAAACAATTTAGCCCTGAATTTTTAGTCAACCACTCCTTACGTAGCTACGCGTTTGGTCTGGCGATGAACCACAAAATAAAACAAGGTGTTGATAAAGAAGTCTTTTTTGTTGGCGCAATCTTACATGATATTGGCTTGACCGACTATGTTGCCCAACAAGACACCTTCGAAGTCGAAGGCGCCATCGCTGCACAAGCGTTTGCATTGGAACAAGGATTGTCGGCGGAGCAGGCCGATCTGATTCATGAAATGGTCGCATTGCATAATTCGGTAGGTGTAGCGCATCAATGCGATCCAGAAATCGCATTACTGCATTTCGGTGCGGGGGCCGATGTAGCGGGGCTTTGGGTTGAAGATATTCATAAAAAGACGCTGCACGAAGTGCTTGATACTTATCACGACCAAGGGTGTCAGGCCGGAATGATTCAGCTTATCCAAGACCAAGTCACGCGCAAGCCGCATAGCTACATGTCGACCATGGTGGACTTAGGGTTCCTCAAAAAGGTGGCGAAACACCAATTTGCCCATAACCCGACATAAGCTGTTATATGCGACGTCAGGTTGTTGAGTCTGTCTGCTTTTCAACCATCTGAATCAAAAAGAATAAAAGGGCTATTGACCTCGGGTTAAATTTCATTAAAGTACACCCACGTTCGCAGCGCAGTCTGCGGACTATGGTGCTACCACGCATAACTGCGTTGCCCTGGTGGTGGAATTGGTAGACACAAGGGATTTAAAATCCCTCGGCGTTCGCGCTGTGCCGGTTCAAGTCCGGCCCGGGGCACCATAGCACTCTCATTATCCCTATCTATCTTCTATCACAAATAAACGATTCTTATTCTGTCTAGCCTCAAGCACAGAGAGCTTAGCGTGCTCTGATATGCAATAAGTCGCTAATAATAATGCATGATCGCCGATAGTCCAAGGGTGCTGACAAGCGGTAATAGCGCTTTGTGTCTTTGCCGCGCTCCGGTAGGATAGCGTGAGGAGGGCGGCATGAATCTAACCCAAATTGATGCGTTTTGTGCAGTCGCAGAGACTGGCTCGGTGTCTGAAGCTGCACGTCAGCTGGATGTGAATCGTTCACGGTTGAGCATGGCGATTAAAGCGCTAGAACAATCACTCAACGCCGAATTGTTCGATCGCACCGGTAACCGTCTGACACTGTCGGAAATCGGCAAAGCTGTGTACAAAGATTTCGAGAGTATATCGGTCACCGCGGCCCGCATTCGTCGTACGTGCGAGCAAGCGAATGCCGGCTTTAATGCCGAAGTATGGATCGCACGTGATGATGCGATCCCCGATCCACTTTGGCAGGACTGGGCGCATCAGCTAAACAAGCGCTTTACGGCGACGTCCTTCAACCTGGTGTTGGCCTCGAGCGGTGATTTGGCCAATTTGGTTGAAATCCAACAAGTCGACTTTGCGTTTGGCGTGGACTACGAGCGCATTGACGATCCGCGCATCAACTATCAGCCGTTGGGTAAAATTCGCATGATGTCGGTGTGCAACAGCGAGCACCCGTTGAGTCGACTGCGTCGGGTCAGTGATGATCAACTGCGTAATGCCATGCAAGCGGTAATGGTCTATCTCAATGAAAAAGACAATCCCGAGCTGCAGCCTTTCTCACGCCGTTATATTGGCTTTTCGAGCTTTGAATATATGCTCAATACCATCTTACAAGAAGAAGCGTGGGGCGTGTTGCCTGAGCCGCTGATCCGGCAATACTTACGAGAACAGCGCTTAGCGGTGATCAAACACACCTATGGCTTAACCCAAGAAGACTACTGCCTATTCACCGCCTCAGGGATGGCCGAGCATCCTGGGATCCAATGGCTGAGTGATAGCATTACCAATTACTTGTTTGATTTCTAAATGTGCGCCTCGATGATTGTTTTTCAATGCCTTGCAATACATGTTAAGCAAAACTTAACCTAGGTTAAAAAGTTTAAGATTTTCTGAACAATCACTGAGCGCTACAATGCCGTCACTGAATTTCACCGAGCATCCTTATGACTGCATACACGCGTTATCTTCCTTTTTCATTGGCTGTGTTAGCCTGTTTAACCCCTTGGGTGAGCTCGCCGATTGCATTGGTATTGGGTTTTTTGCTGACCTCCCTAGGCTGGGTGCCAAGTGCAATTCCGCTCACGAAAATCACCAAAAAATTACTGGCTTATTCGATTGTGGGTCTGGGGTTTGGTATCCCGCTGCAAGAGGCGCTCGCCGTGACAGGCGATGGGATAGGGCTGATTATTGCCACCATTGCAGGCACGCTGATTTTTGGCACATTACTGGGCAAACTTATGGGGCTGGATAAAAAGACTGGTCACCTGATTGCCTCAGGCACTGCGATTTGTGGCGGCAGTGCAATCGCAGCTGTCTCGCCCGCTATCAACGCGGATGATAAACAAATTGGACTCGCGTTAGGCACGGTGTTTGTGTTGAATTCATTGGCGCTGTTTGTGTTTCCCATGGTTGGGCATGCGCTGGGCTTAGATCAGCACACGTTTGGAACCTGGGCGGCGATCGCGATTCATGATACATCATCGGTGGTGGGCGCGGCGTCCGCTTATGGTGAGCAAGCACTAACCACTGCGACCACCCTCAAACTTGCGCGCGCATTATGGATTGTGCCTGTGGCGTTTGTTAGCGCACTCATGTTTCGCAGCCACGCTAAAAAAATCACGATTCCTTACTTTATCGTTTTTTATTGTCTAGCGATTGGTATCAGTGATGTCTTTGTCCAAGCGCAACCCATCTATGAGGTGATTTTCGCCATCTCAAAGCAAGTATTAGTGGTGTGTTTATTCTTAATCGGCTGCAGTATTTCTGTCACCCAGCTACGCACGGCAGGCCCCAAACCCTTATTGTTTGGTGTCGCGCTGTGGGTGATTATCTCCTGTACATCGCTTGCTTGGCTGCTGCTAGCTGCCTAGCCTCCGTCGTTGCCTCAGGTTCACTCATGCGGCGTGTCCTGAGGCAAACGTAATACCGCGACCAACAGAAACGCACTGAGTGCCGCACCAAACTGCCACCATCCTGTGCTGGTCATCGCGAGGAAAAGCTGCAAGCTAATTGCCGCGAGTAACACGCCTTTTCTCATCTTTTTAGTCCATAAAGAATCTAAATTTAGATTTAGTATGCGTAAAAGTTATATGCAAGCAAAATGCGATTTAGCGCTATCTCATAACTAAAATTTGTTTAGAACACTCACTGTCAGAAATATTGACAGTTGGTTTCATGAATAAGCTATTGAAATAAAACGCCTTTCATTTTTCCCTTAGCAGGGTGGTGAAAATGTCAGCAAGTTCGTGTTTGTAAAGCGGCGCAGTAGCACCAAGAATATGTGCGTGTTTTCTACTTTTGGTGTTTTATGTCTTCTCAAAACGTGATCAATGAAAAGTCAGTATTAGTGTTTTCGGCCCTTCTCGCATTGGGGTTTGCCATCGCCGGCCTTGCCGTTGGATGGATTGCTGGCTCTTTAGTGATTATGTTCGACGGTATCTACTCGTTGATTAGTCTAGTGTTAACTTTGTTGTCACTGGGCGCGTCGTGGTATATCCACTCGCGTTACGCACGGCCGATCACACGTGCGCTGCTGACACCGCTTGTTGTCGCCATTAAAGGCGCCGTGATTTTGCTGCTGGTAAGTTATTCTCTGTATGAAGCAGTCTCGTCCTTAGTCGAGGGTGGGCGTGCGGTTAACCCGTCATTGGCGGTGCTGTTTGGTATTGTCAACGTAGTGGGTTGTGGTTACGGATGGTGGATGATTGCACGCAAAAACCAAACAGGGCAAAGCCAGTTGGTGGAGGCGGAATCGCGCCAGTGGCAAATGGACACCTTATTAAGTCTCGCAGTCACCTTGGGCTTTTTAGGTGCTTGGTTAGTGGCGCATTCACCTTGGTCGGATTATGCGGTTTATGCAGATCCTATGATGATGGTATTGATGTCGTTCTACTTCATCAAAGTACCATTTGTCATGGTGCGTAACGCGTTAAAAGAGCTCGCGCCTGTTACCGTGAAGTGGTATCGCACCCGCTCATTGGCGTAATCAGAACACGACGCAACACGGACCTAGCCAAACGATCCTATATCCGTGCAGGGGGCGGCATATACTGAGGCGGCGTTTAGCCGCCTTATTTATATTACTTTATGCACTATAACTTTTTATGTTGGTGTTCATATCAACCCAGATACTGTGGGCGATTTCAACGTAGTGTGAAGAAATATATTTTGCTCTCTATGCTCGTCTGTTGAGGTGTTGGCAGCAGAACGTCGTGATGGCGCTTACACTGAAAAGTAACCATAGTGCTGCGGTAGAGAAAGAATGTTGCATATAGCGAAAGCGGAGTTAAATGATCTAGATGCCCTCACCGTGCTATTTGACCAATACCAGCGCTGGCTTGCGATTCGTCCGCCGCTCAGTCAAACAAGGGCGTTTACTGAGCAACGGTTGCGCGAGCAAGATACTTGTATATTGACCGCTTCTTACCAATCCTCCACTGTGGGATTTGTCCACCTAACGCCTTTGTATTCGCTCGCGAGGGCGCGCCGTGGCTTAATTATTAACGATTTGTACGTGCAGCCGGATTCACAGCGACAAGGTGTCGCACGGGCATTAATCTTGCACGCTCTCAAGGAGGCTCGTGCCCGCCAAGCCGCTTGCTTATTGCTACAAACCCATCAAAGCAACCATGCCGCTCATCATCTTTTTGAATCTTTTGGTTTTATTTGCGACGTTAGCCAGTATTATTTTCTGGACGTGACCGATTAACGGGTGACGAAAGGCGTAGCGAATGGCGTACGATTATGTGGTCGTAGGGGGCGGTATCGTCGGCGTGGCCACCGCTTGGCATTTGCAACAGCAATATCCAAAAAAATGTCAGACTATCAGTACGCCTCACAGCGATTGATCGGCGAATATTGTGACTGTCTTGTCCAGATGATTTAATGGTGGGGAGATTAAATATCAAGGAATACAATATGTTACTGCCACCTCCTCTTAAAAAAGGCGAGACAGTTGGCTTTTTCTCGCCATCATCTCCTGCCACCGTATTTGCGCCCCAACGATTTGAACGCGCGATGGATTATGTCAAAGCACAAGGCTTTGATCTTAAGGCGGGGGTATTGACCGGACAATCGGATCACTATCGCTCAGGCTCGATCAAGGCGCGTGCGGAAGAGCTCAACCAGCTGATCCGTGATCCGAATGTGCGCTGCATCATGTCGACGATTGGTGGAATGAACAGCAATGCTTTACTTCCCTATATCGATTATGCCGCCTTGGCTGATGATCCTAAGATTATCGTGGGTTATTCGGACCTCACTGCTTTACTGCTCGGTATCTATGCCAAAACGGGATTAATCACGTTTTATGGGCCAGCATTAGTGGCGTCTTTAGGGGAGTTTCCGCCACTGGTTGATGAAACCTTTGATGCGTTTCGAGCCGTAACAACTGAGAATGTAACGCTGCCGATGACCTATAAGATGCCTGCCCAATGGACGGATGTCATGATTGATTGGGGCGAACAGACAGAGGCAAAACCGACCTATGAGAATGCATGGCAATTTATGGGTAAGGGTCAGGTAAATGGGCGCATTATCGGTGGCAACCTCAATACGCTGAATGGGATCTGGGGAACGCCTTATATGCCAGCGATTGAAACAGGCGATATTCTGCTGATTGAGGACGCTTTGTTGGATATTGCCACGGTTGAGCGCTCACTCGCACACCTAAAACTGGCTGGGGTGTTTGATACGGTAGGCGCGGTGTTACTTGGTAAACACGAGCTTTTTGATAACAAAGGAACGGGACGTTCAACCTATGACGTTCTTGAAGAAATACTCGATGGCCAGCCGCTCGCTGTGGTTGATGGTTTTGACAGTTGCCATACGCATCCGATGTTAACCATACCTTTGGGGGCTCAAGCCTGTATTGATTTTGATGCCCAGACGGTCTCACTCACGCAACCTTGGTTGGCGGGTGAGCACGCTGGGCAATGAGCTTGGATTAGTAGGCCACACCGATACGTTGGCGACGGTGGGCGCCACTTTCCCTATGTGAAGCAAAGGGAATTGATACCCTTGCTGACTGATTATCGCTTACCGCCCAGCGCACTGTGGGCGGTCTATTTATCGCGTAGTTATCAACAGCCTGTCGTGCGCCACTTTATCGATCACTTGGCAAGCTGCTGGCAGCATGATATCCAAGCTCCCATTGATGGGTCAGATGCAGCGCATCAATAAAGGCATCGTCATGGCTGACCAATATATAGGCACCTTGATAATGATTAAGCGCGTCGACCAGTGCGTGTTTGGCTGAGATGTCGAGGTGATTGTCCGGCTCATCCAACAGTAACAGTGGCTGGGCGTGTTGGTGAGATACCGCTAACATCGCCACTTTCATCTTCTCGCCACCGCTTAAACTATCAACCGTTTGATAAACGCGGTCGCCACGTAACCCTAAGCTAGCAAGGCAGGTTCGAGCATCCGACTCTGACAAGTCGCTATGATGGCGCAAACAAGATAGCAGTGTTTGTTTAGGATCCAGTAGTGAGAAGTGTTGATCTAAATACACACAGTCACCGACAACGTCGATTGAGCCGCTGACAGGCGCGTGATGACCCATTAACGTTCGCAGTAATGTGGATTTTCCTACCCCATTTTGCCCTGTTAGTAGCCAATGCTCCCCCGCGTAGACAGACCAATCAAGCGGTTCAGTGTGTCCGAATGGCAACTGACACTGAGTGGCTTTTATAAGCCGTCGCCGTTTCATTGGCTCTGAGTGATGCATATACAGCGTTGGGTTGTTTTCCGGAAGCTGCGTATCCAACGCGTCAAGTTGCTTTTGGTAACGCTTAAGTTGCTGAGAAAATTGTGTTTTCGCTCGAGACTTAGCGTCTTGCGCACTTTCTTTTTGACCATCTAAGATCAACTTTGCCTGACTAGATTTCTTACGTAACTGTTTGCCTTTTGCTTCGCGCTTCTGTGCCTTCTCAGCACTCTGTTGCTGTTGACGTAATACCTGTTTGTGCTGTTTATTGAGGTGCGTTCGTTTCGCGATGAGTGCCTCCTGTTCTTGCTGTTGCGCGCGAACGAACTCGTCATAGTTGCCCGTGTATTTTGCGATACCTTGTGGTGTTAATGCATAGATAGTTCGCATATGGCGAAGTAACTGTTGGTCGTGACTCACCGTGATCACTAACCCAGGATAGTTTTCGATCCAGCTTACGAGCTTATGTCGTGCGGTTCGGTCAAGATGATTACTCGGTTCGTCGAGTAATACGATATGCGCTTGGGAGTGAAAGACGCGATATAAACTCAACAAGGTCAATTGGCCACCGCTAAGCTCATGCAAAGGCGCTGATAAAGCGGCATCAATGCCCAACTGGGTCAGTATTGCCTGATAGCGTTCAGCGATATCCCAGTCATCATTTACGCGCTCGTAATGCGTTGGGTCGATGCTTCCAGCTTGAATGGCCGCCAACGCATGAAGCTGTTCGGCAATGCCCAGTACTTCAGCCAATGTTTGTGTCTTTGGCGCGGTAATATGTTGCGATAGGTAAGCAATATCACCATCGTGTTGTACATGGCCTGAATAATGAATTCCTTGCGCGGATGGCAACGTATGGCCCGCCAGTAGCGCGAGGAGTAGTGATTTGCCGGTGCCATTGTCACCCACAAGGCCAATGGGGCCGTGCTCAAAGGTGATAGAGACAGGCTCAAATAAGACTCGCCCATCGGGCAGTGTCACGCTCAGATCATGTGTAATAAGGTAAGGCATAAGGCCTCCTTTATGTAAAGCAACACAAAGGGGCGGCGGTATGTGCTACACAGAAAACCTGTGTAGAGACAGTTTGGCAATAGAGAAAACGTAAGCCCAGTGACCATGAATACCGACTAACCCCAAGATACCGAATATAAAAACGGTGTAATGAGTGTTAGTTGTTCATTGGCACAGACTCCGCTAAAGAAAGGAAATAAGACTATATAATAGGCGACTGGGCGTCTGCAACCCCAGCCGCTCGTGCACTACAACGCGAGTTTAGTGAGGTAGTGATGGCTTAACGTCAGTGAGCGTGCCAGTGGTTTGGGTAGGGTGTCGATTTCGAGGCTATCAAGTAAGTTTTTCACATGTAGCCCGAGTTCGGTATCACCACTGATACTGAGTTGGCGCTGGAAAAACAGCGTATCCGGATCGCAATAGTGAGTCGCCATTTTCAAAAACGCTAACCAATCTCCCTCGATACTGGCGTCTTCTTCCCCCGATAAACGTACCAATAATTGGTTGTCTTCGTTCAGTGATACGAACCAATTGGCGTTGAGATCGCGCAAACCAATGCGAATAGTGCGGCCAGCAAGAAAATCGAACTCGTCCTCTGCCAGCGGTACCGCAAAAGCGGTATTCATCAATTTAGTCAGCACCTGAGCTTGTAGCCCTGTTGGCAACTTAGTGATCGCTTTTAGCCCCGGCGTAATCAAGTTGGGTTGGGGTAGTGGCAGGGCAAGGGGTTGTTGGGTGATTGGGTTAACGAGCATTTGGCTTTCCTTTGGTGCCAATGGTTGAATGCCACTAGAGTAGCGAGGTTGACGGGGCTGTCCTTGGATCCGAGTCAAAAAGGAGTGGAGTTTTTGTGCCAACAGCGTCATTTATCGCGATTTTTACTATTACGGAGAAGTGAGCTTGATACACATCAACCCCCCACATTGGCAACGCCCTTATCTTAGCCGGACAATCATAAAATGGAATGCAATGTTATGGAGCTCCTTTGTCCGGCGGGCAATATTCCGGCGGTTAAAAAAGCGATCGAACATGGCGCCGATGCGGTGTATGTCGGCTTAAAAGATGACACCAATGCGCGCCATTTTGCGGGGCTGAACTTTACCGACAGCAAATTGCAGCGTGCCAGTCAGTATGTACATGACCACGGCAAAGACTTGCACGTTGCCATAAACACCTTTGCCCATCCTGATGGTTGGCGCCGCTGGCAATATGCGATTGATAGCGCCGCTGGTAATGGTGCCGATGCGCTGATCCTTGCCGATATGGCCTGTTTAGATTACGCCGCCAACACCTATCCCGATTTGGATATACACCTTTCTGTTCAAGCATCCGCCACTAACGCTGGAGCGATCCGTTTCTATCAGCAGCAATATGGCGTTAAGCGAGTGGTATTGCCGCGGGTGCTGTCTATTCATCAAGTTAAACAACTAGCACGCGATACCGATGTCGATTTAGAGGTATTTGCCTTCGGTAGTCTGTGCATTATGGCTGAAGGGCGCTGCTATTTATCGTCTTATCTTACCGGCCAATCGCCCAATACCGTGGGCGCTTGCTCACCGGCCGCATTCGTGCGCTGGCAAGATACTGAGCAAGGGCTGGAGTCGCGCTTAAACGGGGTCTTGATTGATCGGTACCAAGCCGATGAAAAAGCGGGGTATCCCACCCTTTGCAAAGGTCGTTTTTGTGTAGACGGTAATCGCTATCACGCACTGGAAGAACCCACCAGTTTGAACACCTTAAGTGTCTTGCCTGAACTTTATCGCGCCGGGATCAAATCGGTCAAAATCGAAGGTCGTCAGCGCAGCCCGGCGTATGTGGAGCAAGTTGCACGGGTATGGCGTCAAGCGATTGATCGCTGTATCGCAAACCCCGAGGCGTTTGATATTGCGCCGGATTGGGCGCACTCGCTCGATAGTCTTTCTGAAGGGGTGCAAACCAGTTTGGGTGCTTACCATCGCAAGTGGCAATAAGGAATTATGATGCAATTTTCTCTCGGGCCGATCCTGTATTACTGGCCCAAGACTGAGGTTGAAGCCTTTTATCAAGCGGCAGCAGACAGCCAAGCCGATGTGATTTATCTCGGTGAAACCGTCTGTGCTAAGCGGCGAGAGCTGAAAACCAAAGACTGGATCGGGCTTGCGCGTGAGCTGGCTGAGTCTGGTAAACAAGTGGTGCTCTCGACCATGGCGCTGATTGAAGCGCCCTCAGAGCTGACCATGCTGAAACGCTACTGTGACAATGATGATATTCGCATTGAAGCGAATGACGTGAGCGCGGTGCAGTTTTTAAGTGAGCGTCGGCAGCCCTTTGTGGTGGGGGCCGCTATCAACTGCTATAACCCACAAACATTAAAGCAATTTGTCGACCTTGGTATGACGCGCTGGGTGATGCCGGTGGAGCTTTCGCGCGACTGGCTGGTGAATATGTTAAACGGCTGCGATGCACTGGGTATTCGCGACCGGTTTGAGGTGGAGGTGACTGGTTATGGATACTTACCGTTGGCTTACTCGGCACGCTGTTTTACCGCGCGCTCAGAAAACCGCGCCAAAGATGACTGCGAGCTGTGCTGCCTAAACTACCCCAATGGGCGGTTAACGGAATCCCAAGAGGGCCAGGCCGTATTTGTGCTAAACGGCATTCAAACCCAGTCCGGGCAGTGCGCCAATCTCATTAACGATTTACCGTCGATGCAAGGGCTGGTGGACGTGGTGCGGTTAAGTCCACTGTCGCTTGACACCTTGCGCTGGGTAGACAAATTCCGTGCTAACCAAGCAGGCAATAACCCGCAACCGCTCAACCACGATTGCAACGGCTATTGGCACCACTTGGCAGGCATGACACAAGTCGTCGAGTAGTGGATGTTTCCTTTCAAGGGTGTGGGTAGAGTCACTGCATCAGTCTGATTTATCGGCCATTATCTAGTGTTGTAGTTTGACTAAACAATTGCATCAGGCGGTTGAGAGCCAGAACACCCCAAGACTTGAAAAGGAACACAAGGATGCAAGTGAGACGTGCCTCGGTTGAGGACTTGGATGCCATCTTCGCCCTGAATGTACAAATTGGTGACATGCACCATCAACATGCGCCGCATCTGTTTGCAACGCCTGGCCCAAGCGGTCGGGCGTTTTTGCAGCAAGCGCTGCAAGACGCGGATAAGTATTTTTGGGTGGCAGAGCATCAAAACAAAGTGATTGGCTTTTTGTCGGCAAGGCTGGAGTCGTTTGAACACATCCCTCATCTGGTCGACGATCCCATGTGTCATGTGAATACCATTGTGGTTGACCGTGATGCGCGTGGAACCGGAGCGGGCAAAGCGTTAATGGCGGCCTGTACCCAATGGGCGAAAGACAATCATGCCACTGTGATTAAACTAGAAGTGATGACGTTTAATCAGGATGCGCAGGCGTTTTACCACGCGCTGGGGTTTACCCCAGACTCTATCACCATGATGCAAACATTGAATTGCGAGCCGGAGGAGCCAGCACAATGATTGATAAAAACACCGTGATGCGGGTGGCACGACCCACCGACAATTTGGCCGACATTACCAACATGTATTGCGATGGGCTGGGGTTTGAGCTATTGGCGACGTTTTCTGGCCATAATGATTTTGATGGTGCCATTATTGGTCACCCACATCATAACTATCACCTTGAATTTACCCATCATCGCGGCACCCATGTCGGTCCAGCCCCGTCACAGGAAAACCTGTTGGTCTTTTACTTGCCGGATCACGCTGCATGGCAGACTGCGTGTCAACAAATTGAAGCCGCTGGGTTTAAACCTGTGCCGAGTTACAATAGCTACTGGGATAAAGACGGGCGTACCTTTGAAGATCTGGACGGTTATCGTGTGGTACTACAAAACCGTGAGTGGGCGTATTAAAAACGGCAAGCCAACAATCGACTTGCCGTGTTGTCTACAGATGGGCCAATACTCCCCCGTTGAATAAAGGGAGCAGAGGATGATTACTTAATCGCGTCCGCTTCTTGTTTTTGACGTGCGCGATGTGCCGGACCAAAGCAGAACTGAATTTGGTCCGCGCTCGGTGAAGCGGGTGTTGTGGTGCCATCCAGCCAGTCATCCCAGCTTTTCACAAATTTATCGGCGAGCTTCTCCGCCGCACTTTCATTCCACAGCCCACCTTTAAAGGTCAGTTCCATCACATTCACAGTGATCTCAGTTTTGTACTGATCTTTAGGCGCACCTTTACCTGAGCTGTGACTGCGCTCCATCATCATAAAGGTTTGCTGAATACCGACGACAATGTCCGTCCCAGTCGCGTTCATGGTGTTTTGGACAAACAAGGTTTTGGTGTTTTGGGTATTCACTCGGCTAGTACACGCCTTGGCAAGGTTCACAATACTGTTTTTAATCAGCGGAACATCTTGCTCAGTGATTCCGTCATAGAGGCCAACGACTTTATCAATCAGAGAGTTGTAGTTCTCTTCTTCGTAATGCACCGTGGTGCGCTCTGATTGGGTGACATTAAAAAAGGGCACTTTAAGAATGGAGCTCACAAACTCCTGAAACCCTTCGGCATTCTTGTCATTATCTGGGTCCAGCGGATTCCAGCCGGTGCGGCTTTGAGCTAAGCCTAAAATGCTCGATACCGCATTACCGGTAGACTCGGTGAGCAAGCGAACAATTTCACTGTGATTGCCAGCGCTAATGGCATCATCCAATTTCTTACCTTGCGCTGATTCCGTTTGCGCATTTTTACCGGCACCGATGGTATTCTGACCAGATACTGAGCTGTCGCCATCGCGTGGTACCGCAAAGAGCGCGCTGTGCTGCAGTTGCTGTTGGTTAGAGACCAAACTTTGGTGGCTATTCAACCAAGTATCAAATTGAGATGTCAGGTTTTGTGCATCTGAAGCGTTCATAATTGTGTTCCTAATTGCGACAATGTGAATCGTGATTGAATGAGCTTCAATCGCTTAGGGCAACAACAAAATTCTGCCTGCAAAACTAGGCTAGCTTGCTTTGTTTTATTTTCCATCAGTCGATGAAGACAATTCTCTGTGGGGGATGGAGTTTAATCGCTACACACTGAAATATAATGCCTTTTTCTTGACGTCGATTTGACGAAGTCATGCTGCCATTGTGTTTTGGTGGCCATACAAGGTGTTAGGAAAAGGAGTGTCTATTTATCAATGCATTAGCGGTGTGGCATTAAGCGTATGCTGACTGGTAACTCTGGTGTCAGCAATCACAGTAATTGGCAAAACAGATTAGCGCGGATGTCTAATGCCTATTAACGTTGTATTAGTCGGGACAATCAGACACTTCGCCTGATTGCCTATTAACGCAATGCGCAAGCTGATTCGCTGTGAAGAAAGCTTGTCGAACAATAAGAGCAAGGAGAAAGCAATGTCTCAACAACGCTCAACGACAGGTGGCCAGTGCCCTGTCATGCACGGCAGCAAAACCTCGGAAGCGATGGCACACAAAACCTGGTGGCCAAACGCGCTAAACCTCGACATTCTTCATCAACATGACAGTAAAACCTCCCCCTTTGATGATGATTTTGATTATCACGCCGCGCTTAAAACTCTCGATATCGATGCATTAAAAAAGGATGTGAAAGCGTTACTGACCGAGAGTCAGTCTTGGTGGCCCGCCGACTGGGGACATTATGGCGGCTTGATGATCCGCATGGCATGGCACTCCGCGGGGAGCTATCGCATTGCCGACGGCCGCGGTGGCGGTGCGACCGGTAACCAGCGTTTTGCGCCTTTAAACTCATGGCCGGATAACGCCAATCTCGATAAAGCCCGCCGCCTGTTGTGGCCGATTAAGAAAAAATATGGCAACAAAATAAGCTGGGCAGATTTAATTTTGCTGGCGGGGACGATGGCGTATGAATCGATGGGCTTAAAACCCTATGGATTTGCATTTGGCCGCGAGGATATTTGGCACCCTGAGAAAGATACCTACTGGGGCGCAGAGAAAGAATGGCTGGCGCCAAGTGATGCTGAAAACAGCCGCTACTCTGGTGAACGCGATCTGGAAAACCCATTGGCAGCGGTGATGATGGGGCTGATTTATGTCAACCCAGAAGGGGTGGATGGCAATCCCGATCCGCTTAAAACCGCGCAAGACATGCGTGTCACCTTCGAGCGTATGGCGATGAACGATGAAGAAACGGTTGCACTTACCGCAGGTGGCCATACTGTCGGTAAGTGTCATGGCAATGGCGATGCGGAACAGCTCGGCCCCGAGCCGGAAGGTGCAGCGATTGAAGAGCAAGGCTTAGGGTGGAACAACCATCAAGCGCGTGGCATTGGTCGCGATACGGTCACTAGTGGCATTGAAGGAGCGTGGACCACCCATCCCACGCAATGGGATAACGGCTACTTTTATCTGTTGTTTAACTACGAGTGGGAATTGAAGAAAAGCCCAGCGGGTGCGTGGCAGTGGGAACCCATCGACATCAAAGAAGAAGATAAACCTGTCGATGTGGAAGACCCCTCTATTCGTCGTAATCCCATCATGACGGATGCCGATATGGCACTCAAAATGGACCCAACCTATCGCAGCATTGCGGAGCGTTTTTATCAACATCCCGAGCAGTTAGCGGATGCCTTTGCTAAAGCCTGGTTCAAACTGACGCACCGCGACATGGGGCCTAAATCGCGTTACATCGGCCCAGATGTGCCAAGTGAAGACTTGATTTGGCAAGACCCTGTACCGGCAGGACGCACCGACTATGACGTCGCGTCGGTAAAAGCGGATATTGCCAACAGTGGCCTGACACTGGCAGAGAAAGTGACGACCGCATGGGATAGTGCGCGGACTTATCGGCAATCTGATAAACGAGGAGGGGCGAACGGCGCGCGGATCCGTCTAGCGCCGCAAAAAGATTGGCAAGGGAACGAGCCGGAGCGTTTGGCGAAGGTAGTCAACGTGCTGAGCAATATTGCCCAGAAGCATCAGATTAGTTTGGCCGATACCATCGTGCTGGCAGGCAATCAAGGCATCGAAGAAGCCGCAAAAGCGGCTGGCGTCCCCGTCGACGTCCCTTTTGCTCCCGGTCGTGGTGATGCCACGCTTGAACAAACCGATGTGGCTTCGTTTGAGGTGCTAGAACCGGTTGCAGATGGGTTCCGTAACTGGCTGAAAAAAGACTACACCGTTCAGCCTGAAGAGTTACTGCTCGACCGTGCCCAATTGATGGGACTCACGGCCCCTGAAATGACAGTATTGCTGGGTGGTATGCGCGTACTGGGTGCCAATTATGGCGGTGCGTCGGAAGGCGTGCTGACTGACCGAGTGGGGCAGCTAAGTCATGACTTTTTTGTCAATCTGACAGACATGGCGTATCAATGGAAACCCGTCGGCCGCAACCGCTATGAAATCATTGCGCGCGACTCTGGTGCGGTGAAGTGGACGGCAAGTCGCGTTGATTTAGTGTTCGGTTCAAACTCTATTTTACGCGCTTATGCTGAGTTTTACGCGCAAGATGACAACCAAGCCAAGTTCGTACACGATTTCGTGGCGGCGTGGGTGAAAGTGATGAACGCTGACCGCTTTGATCTTCACCACTAGCCGATGACTTAACCAAGACAAACTGTGATCGCCAAGCCGCCTTTTATTGAGAGGCGGCTTTTTATTTGTCTTAAATCAAGCTCGGGGTTGGTTCTTGTCGTGCTACAGGCAGGGGTTTAGTACAGTGAGCTGAGTAAATTCCATCCAATTCTTTTATCTTTATCATCTGGCGGAGTGAATTATGCTAGAACTGCTCATTGGGCTAGTGGTAACGGTGGCTGTGGGCTACTTCATTGTCAAAGGTTATCGTGCTGCAAGCACCTTGCTAACCGCAGGGATTTTATTACTGATTATCACTGGGTTAATCGGGCACAGTGTCCTACCGGCTAAATTAACGTCGACGGGCAATCTGTTTACCGACTCGCTTGAATACGTGAAATACATGCTGCAATACCGGGGTGGCGGCCTTGGGATGCAAATCATGTTGTTGTGTGGCTTTGCGGCCTATATGTCGCACATTGGTGCCAACAATGTGGTGGTGAAACAGTTCTCTAAGCCACTCTCGGTGATTAAGTCACCTTATGTGCTGCTCGTAGCGGCTTACATCGTGGCGTGTTTGATGTCGCTGGCGGTCAGCTCTGCAACTGGGTTAGGTGTCCTTCTGATGGCGACCTTGTTCCCGATGATGACCGCGATGGGCATTTCTCGTCCTGCCGCCACCGCAGTGTGTGCATCTCCCGCTGCCATTATCTTGTCACCCACGTCGGGTGATGTGGTGATTGCGGCGGAAAAATCTGGGTTGCCTCTCCATGTGTTTGCGGTTGAAACCGTATTGCCGGTTTCTATTTGTGCAATCATTGTGATGGCTGCCGCGGCATATTTTTGGAACAAATACCTGGATAAAAAAGAAAACACGCCGATGGAGCGTGTGGATGTCTCTGAGATAGAAACCCACGCGCCTGCTTATTACGCAGTGTTACCGTTTTTACCCATTATTGGGGTGTTCCTGTTCAATGGGCAAACCATCAAGGGGCTGTATCTTGATATTTATACCATCGTGGTCTTGTCGATCTTCTTGGGGGCATTGGTGGACTTTGCGACCAAAAAATTTGATGGCAGAAGAACGCTAGAAGATCTCGATGCCTGTTATGAGGGCATGGCGGACGCCTTTAAAGGCGTCGTGATGCTGTTGGTGGCTGCTGGTGTATTCGCCCAAGGCTTGATGTCGATTGGTGCGATAGACAACTTATTGGGCCTAGCGGAAAGCGCCGGCGCCGGTGGCATCGCGCTGATGATGTTGCTAACCTTGCTCACTGTGGCGGCAGCAATTGCGACCGGATCGGGTAATGCGCCTTTCTATGCGTTTGTCGAACTCGCGCCCTCGTTAGCCGCGAAGATGGGGCTTAACCCAGCGTTTTTGATTATCCCCATGTTGCAAGCGTCTAATTTAGGCCGTACGGTTTCGCCTGTGTCGGGAGTAATTGTGGCGACATCAGGGATGGCAAAACTCAGCCCGTTTGAAGTGGTTAAACGCACCTCGGTGCCAGTTCTCTGCGGATTAATCACCGTGATTATTGGCACGCTTGTATTGGTGCCGATGATGGCGTAACGTCACAAGGTATGGAAAGCCCGCGTGCAAGTGCTCGCGGGCTTTTTTAATTGTATTGCACATAGGCCAACACGGTTTGGAAGAAAACAACATGACTGCCCCGACCAAAATCACTTTTTTCTCCACCTTAACGCCCATGGTGGCCGCCGGTGTTAAAACCATCACCATTCGCGATGAATCCGAAAGTCACTATCAACCTGGTTCGCGCGTCGCGGTACATCAGCTAGAAACCAATCATTATGTGTGTGACATTGTGATCGACAGCGTTGCTCCGCTTGCTTTCGAGGACATTAATGCCCGCCATGCGGAACAAGAAGGAATGTCGCTGACTGAGCTGAAAGCGCTGATTTTGCAAATCTACCCAGAACGCCCACCGTTGTTTGTGATTGATTTTCATCTGGCTTAACAGCTCGCGCGCTCGCAGCGCGTGGACTGACAGTGCGCCATGAAAAAAGCGCCCGATAACACGGACGCATCGCGACGCTTGGTGATTTCTCAGACGATTTTGGGTTGACCATCCGAGGCGGTGGCGCCGCCATCAACGGGGAGGTTAACACCGGAAATAAATGATGCATCGTCACTGACAAGAAATGCGACCGCAGACGCGACTTCTTCAGGCTCTGCCGGACGACCTAGTGCGATACGTTCATTGAACTTTTCCCGCACCGATTCAGGCCAGCCATTGGTCATGTTGGTCTTGACCAAGCTAGGACAGACGGCATTAATACGCACGCCTTGAAGGCCGTGATCGAGTGCCATGGCACGCGTTAGGTTCGCAACCGCCCCTTTTGCGGCACAGTAAAAAGCCGCGCCCCAATCACCGCCTAGGCCTGATACTGATGCCGTGTTTACCATTGAACCTTTGGTTTTAATTAACTCAGGCATGGCGTATTTGGCGCAAAAAACCACACCATCAATATCTACTCCTGATACTTTCTCCCAGTCAGCCAGAGTGCCGTCAATGACCGAACCAGGCGTATGCACCCCAGCGTTATTGATTAGTATATCTAGCTGTCCAAAGTGAGACACGACGTCTTGAATCATCGCTTCTACCGCTTTTGGATCTGACACATCGACAGAGAGCTTCAAGACGCGATCAGCATCGTACTTTGCTGCAGTGTCATTTAATGCCGCTTGGTTCCAGTCTGCAATGGCCACTTTGGCACCTTCTTGATAGAGGCGGTCGGTAATGGCTGCGCCAATGCCGTTGGCTGCGCCAGTAATCAATGCGACTTTTTGGTTAATACCTTTCATTGTGTTCTCCTTTTTATCTGATTGATCAAGCAAATACCGGATCCATACTGCCGGCCTCACGCGGGGCCATCAGCTTGAAGTTGTCACTGTAATCGACGGGGATCGCGATCACGGCGGGTCCTTCGGTGTCCATGGCTTGTTTTAATTGACTGGCGAGCTCTTCTTGGCGAGTGACCGCAAAGCCTTTAGCACCAAACGCCTCGGCGTAGGCTTTAAAGTCAATCGGGCCGAATTTCACACCGGAAAAGCGCTGATATTTTTTGACCTCTTGCATCTCTACCATGTTGTAGGCGTTGTCCACCCAAATAATGTGTAGCAAGTTGCATTTGAGGCGCACAGCAGTCTCAAGCTCCATGCTCGATTGCATAAACCCACCGTCTCCGGAAACGGACACCACTTTGCGATCGGGATTGAGCAAGCTCGCGCCAATCCCCCAAGGAAGCGCGACGCCCATGGTTTGTTGACCGTTCGAGACCAACAATTGACGGGAACGGAAGCAGTTGAGGTAACGAGCAATCCAAATGTGGAAACTACCCATGTCCAAGCACAAGGTTGTGTCTGGGGTGATCACATCCTGCATCACTTTGATTAGGTGTAACGGATGCAAAGCAAACTCTTGGTGTGATTGGCTGTAGGCACGGATCGCTTGGCGTTGGTGAGCGACTTCTTCGAGCACATCGACGGTGGTAGATGGCATCAGCCAGTGATGATCGAGCTGCTCGGTGAGTGCTTTCAGGGTAGGCTCAATTTGGCCAACGAGCTCAACGCTGGGGCGATAGTAATGCTCGATTTCCGCAGGCTCGACATCAATATGCACGATGTCTGTGTGTTGGGTATTCCAAAGTTCAGGATCGTATTCAATCGGGCTAAAGCCAATGGTGATGATAAGGTCTGCATCTGCGAGCAATAGATCACCGGGCTGGTTGTTGAACAAACCCACCCGACCCGCAAAGCGCTGGTAGTAGCTGATATCAACAGTACCTGCGGCCTGATAGGTGCCGAGAACGGGTAATTGGGTACGGTTAAGCAGAGCACGAATAGCGGCGGCATTCTCGGGGCGACTGGCTTGTAAACCTAGGAGGAACACCGGATTTTTCGCTGCTTTGATTTTATTGGCTGCCTCGCTGATGGCTCGCGTATCTGCCATGCCGGGCTGCGCGGGGAAGGTCGGTGCGAGGATATCACTTTCAACGGGTTCGTTGAGAATGTCCATGGGCAGACTGACAAAGGCAGCGCCGGGGCGGCCGCTTTCTGCTGAGCGGAAGGCATTGGCAAGGATCTCAGACGCAGCAGTGCTGGCTTGAACCTCGGCGCTGTATTTGGTGACGGAGCGGAATACGCTCACTGTATCAAGGCTTTGGTGGGTTTGTTTTTGTTGATCGGCCCGTTTTACCGCGCCCCCTAATGCGACCAAGGGATCGCCTTCTGAGGTTGCGGTTGCCAGACCGGTGACCAAGTTGGCACAGCCTGGGCCAGAGGTCACCATAGTCACACCCGCCTTACCGGTTAGACGGCCGACGACGCCCGCCATAAAGGCGCCATTCGCCTCGTGACGAATGGGGATCATCTTGATGTTGGTGTCTTCAACGGCGTCAAAGAGACGGTCGATTTTGGCGCCAGGAATACCAAAAATGTATTCGACACCTTGTTGTTCTAGGTGATTTGCGATCAGTTGTGCGCCATTGTCCCACTGTGTTTTTGTAGTCATGTTGGGCTCCTCGTGAGGTTGTCTCCCAATTGGAGGTGATATTATTTTTCTGCTTGTTCGATAGCGGCGTGTATGTTGTCCGAGGTTAAGTTCGCGTCGAGGAAGCTGGCATTGGTGGGAAGATCAATCACCAGTTTAGAGACCCGCCCAATTTGCAAGTTACCACAAGCCAATTCGTAGTCTTGGACATGGCCACCGCCTTGGCGTGTGTCAGTGATAAAGTGCTCGTGATAGCCAGCGACATTGATCCCTTGGGTATATTGTGGGCTGCGGAAGCCAGCAATCACGCCATTGACATGGTCAAAGCGAAACTCAGGTTGTGCAGCGATGGCCTCAAGCATGGGTTTGTACGGCGGCGTTTGTTTGGGCACAGTGCGAGTGCGAACATGCTCAAAGGCACCATCGATACGAACCGCACAAAAAATATTGTCGCTTGGCACCAAGCTATCGATGACATCATGCAGCTCTTGGCGCGACATGGGGTGATCAAAAGTCTGGCTGATCTCTGGCTTGAAGAAGGTCATGACCGCAAAGGGGGTCTTTTGGTCCGGGTCGGCATGACGCGCCGAGCCATCACCGCGCAGCTGAAATATGGTTTTATCAAAGGCGATGAGCTCACCGTCGAGTTGGTTGAATGTGCCGAGGCCGAAGTCGCCATGTTTGAGGAGATCGGCCATGGTGGTGTCGCCCTCGTAGATGCCATCAATCAAGGCACTCATCAGGGAGGATTGATAGATTTCGCCTTCACCCGTGTGTTGGTGATGCTCAACGTAGGCGGCCGCAATGTGCTCGGCACAGTGGCAGGTTTGGGTGCTCATAAAGCGTCCTCGTTAACCGTATTTAACGACCGTTCTGATAATCAAACGGTTCGTTGCGTGAAACCTATAGTTATGATGCGAGCTGACGTGAATAGCATCCAATACAAAAAAGGTTGGCTTTGATATCGAAAAGATATGGCACATAAAAAACGTGGTAAGATACTGAATATCAGAGACTTCTCAGAGGTAGAGTCATGGAGCTAAGGTATTTACGGTATTTTGTAACGGTGGCAGAGTGCCGACACTTCACCCGCGCAGCCGAAAAATTGGGCATTGCGCAACCACCACTGAGTCAACAAATTAAAAAGCTAGAGCAAGAGGTGGGCGTGCCTTTGTTTGAGCGTTTGTCGCGTGGGGTGGCGCTAACGCCGGCCGGTCAGGTGCTTTATGATGATGCGGTGAAAATCTTGGCGCAGTTGGATCACGCCGTGCAGCGGGTCAAACAAGTGGCGCGAGGAGAGCGGAATCAACTACGGCTTGGGTTTGCCAGCTCGACAGTGGTGAGCCAAGCCGTGTTAGAACTTGTTCGGCGATTACAGCAAGCCCATCCAGAGATTGATTTTCAACCAATAGAGCTGCCCATGCCTTCTTTGGTGGAAACCTTGCGTCAGCAGGATGTCGATCTCGCCTTTCTTCGCCTGCCGTGTTATGCCAGTGAACACGTGGCGCACACGCCGCTGTTTCCCGATCCGTTTAAGCTGGTGGTACCTGCTAATCATGCTTTTGCCACGCAGCAATGCGTGACGTTGTCACAGTTGGGCGATGATCCGATTATTCTGTTTCCGCGTGATATTGGCCCAGGGTTACATGATGCTTTGGTGGATGCATTAAAAGGAGCAGGGCTGGCGCCCTCGAATGCCTCGTTGGCACCGCAATTACATTCAGCAACGGCAATGGTGTCAGCGGGGTTTGGTATTGCCTTGGTGCCTGAATCATTGACCACACAGCTGAGCGATCATGTCGCTGTCGTCGCGGTTGACGATATGCCGTTAGTCAGCCACGTCGTACTCGCGTGGCAGCGCACCAATACCGCTCAGGGTGTGCGTCGGTGTATTCATACCGCACGTGAACAAAGTGAACGGTTAGCGTCAGAGGCCTTCATGGGCGACTAAGATTGCTGAGCTGCACGTTGCAGAAACTCCAACTGCATTCGCTCTTGCTCACTCATTTGATAGGGCTCGTCGGATAACTGTTCGGTGTCAAAAACACCGAGTGAATAATGATCCTGTGGGCTGATGCCAAATTGTGCCCGCTCACCGGGATAGCTCGACATACGCTCAATCACCACGTTTTTCAGTTGCCATTTATCGCCATAGCCACGCATCGAGGCTCGAAAAGCGCGTAGCTCTAGCGTTTGCTCGCCTTCACTGAGGCGTGTCTTATTGGTTAATACCGCAACGGGTTGATCGTCAGCAGTAAATAGATTAGCACGTACCCGATAAATACCGCCTTTGTCGATATCCAAAACGAGCGGGATAACCATATCCGGCCCGCGGCCGAAAACTGGCTTCACCCCTTTCACTTCCGCAATGGGCTGATAAAGACGAAAGTCGGCGGTGAGCACATCGTCGCCCCCATCAAAACTGAGGGCTGCTTTAAGGCGAAGCTCGACAGGCCAATCGGCTTCGGGCTCAATGTTCCACTGTGTATCTGTGACATCGAGGTGGGTCAATTCCCGATTAGCCTCGACATCAATGACCGACAAAGTCGCGTGATTAAAAGAGGCAGGGGTGACCAGTGAGGCTTGGATATTTTCTGGATAAAAGTAACGGTATTGGTTGAGCTTTAATGCCGCTTTCACTGAGCCATCGAGAATTGGCATTGGGGTCGAGATATGTTGATTCCAGTGTAAATACGGGCTTTGTTTTGATGGAATGGGGATCGAGTAGTCGGGATGCTGGATTTGCTCTGCATAATCGGCGGCAATGTAGCTCAGTGTCGGCGCCATCGAGGTTTTCATCACATCGGGCTCGGCAGGTTGAGCTTGTGCTTTGTGGCGCGTGGTATCAGAAAGGGAGGAGGCGGCTTCACGCATACTCGGGGGCGAAGGTGTGTGGCCACGTTCGGTCGTCGTTTGATGTGTCAGCGTGTCTGGTGCATCTAGCCATAAATACGCTGTCGTTCCCATTGATACGACCAAGGTTACTGCGAGCAGCAGTCTAGTCATAGTAATCCCTAATTAATGTGTTACAGCCACGGTAGCACAGGAAAGAAAAGCGAATAAATCCAACCTGCTGCCCTTATCTCGATGAAAGGGCAGCTTTGTTAATCACGTCACAGCCTGTCCGAAATCATTGTGGGAGGGCATGAACCAGCTCCGACAAGGTGTCACGGTCTGAATCACGGACATAACGGTACTTCTTACCAAACCAGCCATCTTCGTCAATGGTCTCGACAGCGATACGAGACTGATCGCCGAGCTTAAGCTCAGGATCGGTGGCTGTTACTTTGCCTTTATGCCAAGGATTAAAGATAGTCAGATGGCTATACTTATCGCCCATCAATAGCGGGTAGTGTGAGGGCATAAAGCGTCGAACCCCTTTGTGGACATAATCTAATTGGCCATCAAACTCAATGGCGGTTGAACAACTATCAAATGCATCGACATCGGCGGCACCACAGGCCGAGTGGGCGGCGACCACGCCATCGTCGCTGCCTGGTATAAAGGGTGATGTCGCCCCTAAGAAGTCAGAGCCATTGCCCACGAAACGAATACGCGGTACACGGTTATCAGGCCACATGGCGAGTTGGCGCGCGTTTGCCACTTTCAAGTCGTTCAGTACGCCGATATTGTCTTTGCTGGGGAGTTGTCCCATCCACAGTGACACGGCTTTTTTCATCGCATGATTTAGCCAACCACCACCTTCAGCAACATTCACCGCGATGTTGGCCAGTTCAACGCCGCCGCCTGCGCCTGCAAAGTCAAAGGTGCCGACAATGTTGAGTGGCTCGAGCCCTGCGTTATTCAGCCAGTTTGCTTGGTTGTCTAACAGGTAGCGTGCCACCAAGTCGCCGGTAGAGTGGGTCACTAAAATGCAGCCGGACAGACAGGTTTTTTGCTCGGAAAGCGTTTTTAATGCAGGCCATAGATAGTCTGATGCAATCTTTCCTTCGATCCGCTCGTGAGCGGGCCAATCGACACGGGCATCAGCATGCTGTAACCAGTAGTTTTGCCAGTAGTCTGAACCATCTACGGCTACTTGATCACGATCTGGTCGGCTTTGTAGTTGATCGGGTTGAAAGCCATGGATTAAAACGACTTTGTAGGGTCCTATGGCTGCAAAACTTGCAGCAGAGAACAATGCAGAGAGGATGAAGAGTGTTTTATAAATATATTTCATTATTGTTGCCAACCTGTTTTGAGTAAACACTCAGTATTTATAGCTGATTATAAACTCATTGCCATAGTAATAAATGGGTCAGCAAAAGAAAATTTAAACGAAAAAAGAAGAAAGCACCCTATCCATACCCTTGTTTTGTATAGTAAATGACCGTATTTTGTGTGAAGAGACATCAGCTGAACCCAGTATTAACCATATATT
>NZ_MUFA01000029.1:0-25405 GCF_001995955.1 Salinivibrio sp. PR6
GCATATTCTAATATAATAATAGAGTCGGCTTATGAAGATGAAAAATTCAAATGCACCGCAAATTTAATTGATAATGTATTCAACAACAAGTCAACAGCAAACAAATCAATCACAGCAACTTCTCTGAGGAAGCTTGTCTTCGATCAATATATAAAGTTACTTGAGTTACTACAGATTTACTATTCTGACACTTCAACTGATCAAGAAAAAGACTTATCAATAGATAGAATTAAGCTACTGCTTAGAGCTGATCGACCGTATAGTGCATTCATTAGTTGGTGTGTGTTAGAAGACGAAAATCTGAGACCTCAATTAGAGGAGTTTATAGGCATAGCAATCTGATTCGGTGTTGCTATGTTAATTATTGATAAAAATGTCATACATAGGAAAGCGAGTCCTGTAACTACAGAAACGATAGGTTACCAAAAGGAGCCAATAACATGTTCCATATTCCCGAAAAATCAATCCGGTATAAGACAGCGTTACGAGACTATGAGAGAACTCTCAGTGTGGCTGATGCTTTTTTGTCGGCGGCAGATACGAAGGCACTGAGCAACCAAGGCATCACAGTGGTAACGCCCTACACAGAGTCCAATCGAGCGATGCAGCTAGAAGCGTTCGGCAAGCGGATCGACATACGTATGTCGTTTGTCTTTTCTGAAGCGCCGGAGTTCCTTGCTGAGGTGAAGGCCGTTTACGTACCAGATGATGAGAGTAAAGAAGAAAAAGTGCTAGAGAAAATATGGATAGATAAGATGGGGGCAAAAGAAACAATCACCTCCCACAGCAAATCTGTCTATGATGAGTTCTATCCGGCGCTAGGGTTTCTCGTGAAAGCGGTAGATACTCTGTTAGATTCTCATGCGTGCGACGCGTCTTTAGACCCAAACAAAGGGGTACAAGTTTTCCTTTAGTAAGGCCGGAAAGCTACTATTTTTTGTGTTACGCGGCGCGCAGAGTTACAAAAAAGTAACAAACCTGAATAACACGCCGAGTAACACAAATTTATAAGTAGCTGTTATATAGCAATAAAAATGACCAATTCACACATATCGCAGTTTATGCATTTATCGGTGATGAGTAGTGCCATATTACTTACCCGATGGGTTACGTGTATCTTGTCCTGATTGCAGGTTACGCATCAGTAGCGCGTACTCTAGATCCATATCTTCTGGCACAGGAATAAATACGAAGTGGCCGCTACCTTTGGCATCAGTGATGGTTTCTGACTTACGGTTTTCCATCGCTTCTAAGGTGAAATGGACATTGCCTCGCGGTGTCATCAGCTCAAGGCTGTCACCGAGCATAAATTTGTTTTTCACTTCCACTTCAGCCAGATCGCCACGGCGCTTGCCAGTGAATTCGCCGACAAATTGCTGCTGTTCAGAAATCGAATAGCCGTAGTCATAGTTTTGGTAGCTATCGTGGGTATGACGACGCAAAAAGCCTTCGGTGTAGCCTCGGTGTGCAAGGTTCTCGAGGGTATTCATCAGGCTCTCATCGAACGGTTTACCGGCCACGGCATCATCAATTGCTTGGCGATACACCTGTGCTGTACGTGCGCAGTAATAGAAAGACTTAGTGCGACCTTCGATTTTTAGCGAGTGCACGCCCATTTGGGTCAAGCGTTCAACGTGCTGAATGGCGCGCAGGTCTTTTGAGTTCATGATGTAGGTGCCGTGCTCATCTTCGTACGCGGCCATCAACTCACCCGGGCGTCCGCCTTCTTCAAGCAACACGACATCATCAACTGGCTCGCCTTTACCCAGGGTTGGGGTCACTTCTTGAACTTGTACGACTTGGCCTGCGTCGTCTTCTTTGCCTTTATGCACTTTGTAGTCCCAACGGCAGGCGTTGGTACAGGTGCCTTGGTTTGGATCACGCTTATTAATATAGCCTGACAACAGACAACGGCCAGAATACGCCATACATAGCGCGCCGTGAACAAACACCTCAAGCTCCATTTCAGGGCAGTGTTGGCGGATGTCTTCGATCTCTTCCAGTGATAGTTCACGCGATAAGATCACACGTTCAATCCCTTGCTGCTGCCAAAACTTGACGGTCGCCCAGTTAATTGCATTAGCTTGCACGGAAAGGTGGATTGCCATATCAGGGAAGTGCTCACGCACCATCATAATCAAGCCAGGATCGGACATGATCAGCGCGTCAGGGCCCATATCGATAATTGGCTTGAGATCGCGAATAAAGGTTTTTAGCTTGGCGTTGTGCGGCTGAATGTTACAGACCACGTAGAACTTCTTACCCTGCGCATGGGCTTCGTCAATGCCTATTTTCAGGTTGTCGTGGTTAAATTCATTGTTGCGCACACGCAGGCTATAGCGTGGCTGGCCGGCATACACGGCGTCGGCCCCATAGGCGAACGCGTAGCGCATATTCTTTAGGCTACCGGCGGGAGAGAGTAATTCTGGCGTAAACATAATTCCAAGCTTGAGTCTGAGTATAAGTCAGGCACCTTCACGTTGAAGGTGAGTGTGGGTGCCATTTTACTGTGACATTACCCACACTACCAGCCGAATTTACCTAATCTTTGTGGGGATTAGTTAGTCGGTTTTTAAACCGCCTAACGCGGTGAATAAGCCATCTAGAAGGGTGTCGAGCTCGCCGCACATCAGCGATAAGTCGGCATCGAGGCGGGCTGCGACATCTTCTCGGTCGATGTCAGCGTTTTGATCGCGAATTTCCTCGGAGAACTTCAGTCGCTTCACGCTTAAATCATCGCCTAATATGAAGTCGACTTGTTCTTGCCAGTCCATGGACAACTTGGTGACTTGCTTGTCTGCCTCCAGGTGCGCCTGAATTTCATCACTGGTGAGATCTTGCTGTTTACATTTGATCACCCCACCTTCTTCCAGCAGTGCTTTGAGTTCTGCTTCATCACCGAGGTGAAAGCCTTGCGGCGCTTGGCCTTGCTTGACCCATTCGGTCATTGCATGCTCTGCCGGGGTCTCGGTTTCAACGGGAACGACGGGTAAGCTGCCGATGGATTTCCGTAGAAGGGCGAGCAACTCTTCGCCTTTTTTGATACTGGCGGCATCAACTAATACCAAACCTTTATCCGCCATAATCAAAGCGCACATCTGACTTTGACGCGTGAAGGCACGCGGTAAGAGCTCCATGACCACATCGTCTTTTAGGCTATCTTTCTCGCGCTTTTTCAGGCGTTGCCCTTGGGCTTGCTCCATGGCGTCAACTTTCTCTTCCAAGGCGTCTTTGATCACCGACGCGGGAAGCAACTTTTCTTCTTTGCGAGCGCGGATCAGGATATTGTTACCGCTGACATGCGTGAGCATATCGCCATGCTTACCCAGTGCATTGTCCCAGCCAAACTTTTGCATGTCCTGGCTGCCACAAGGGGTAAAGTCGAACTCCTTCAGCTGGCTTTCCAATTGTGTTGGATCGAGGGGAATATCACGGGTAAGACGATAGACGAGTAAATTCTTAAACCAAATCATGGCGAGGCTTTATCCATCCTGTTGTGAGAAAGGCAACATGGTATTGCATTCACTCTCGAATGTCGCTGCAATTAGCGTAGAATTTAACCCTGCTCGCGACTTCAGCGAGACAAACTTGCCCAGCTTCCTCAATGAACGGATTACCTCAGTTGTGTTAAAGATCATTCATACCTCCGATTGGCACCTTGGTCATCAGCTACATGGCTATGATCGCCAATATGAACATCAAGCCTTTCTCGATTGGCTTAAGCAATACCTCATTGATGAGCAAGCCGATGCCTTATTGGTGGCGGGAGATGTGTTTGACAGCGCCAACCCACCCGCCAGCGCTTGGCGAATGCTGTATCGTTTTTTGGCTGATGTTGCCAAAGCACTGCCACACTTAAATGTGGTGATCACCGGCGGGAACCATGACTCACCTAGCAAACTCGACGCCCCACACGAGCTACTGAAAGCCTTTGATTTACACTTAATTGGTGCCATTGCCCGTGACAGTGACGGTCACCTAGATACAGAACGTATGCGAGTGCCTATTACCGATAAGTCAGGCGACGTCGCGGCTTGGGTATTGGCGGTGCCTTTTTTGCGAGGTGGTGATTTGCGTATAGAAGGACTCGATGAAAAGGACGATCGGCTTATTGAGGGAGTGCGACGTATTTATCAGCAAACGGAGCAAGCTGGGCGTGAAAACGCGCGCGCTGATCAGGCGTTGATAGCGATGGGCCATGTGTATATGGCCAGTGGTGAGTTGTCAGAAATGTCAGAGCGGCGCATTCTTGGGGGGAATCAGCATGCGCTGCCGGCGGATATTTTCAGTGAGGATATTGCCTATGTCGCGCTTGGACATTTGCATTTAGCTCAGCAAGTGGCAAAGCAAACACGGATTCGTTATTGCGGCTCGCCCATCCCTTTGTCGTTATCCGAACGCCACTATCGGCACCAAGTGTTAGCGGTAACGCTTGAAGACAATCAGCTACAAAGTGTGATCCCACATTATGTGCCGCGTGCCGTTGATTTATGGCGGGTTCCGGAACAGCCCTCACCGTTGGAAACGGTACTCGACGCACTGGCGGGACTCACGCTTGAGCCTTTACCGCTGTCGCAGCAACCTTTGCTTGATGTCCCTGTTTTGTTAGATAAACCCCAGCCGATGCTCAGGGAAAAAATTCTAGCGGCCTTGGATGGTAAACCTGTGCGGCTTGCCAAAATCACACCGCATTATCGCGAGCAACCACAAACAAGTGGCTTTCGACAGCAACGTCTCTCGGAGGTCGAGCCCTATCAGGTGCTTCGCCATGGTTGGCAGCAAAAGTATCAAGGTGAACCTGATACGGCGTTATCAGCAACGTTTTCTCAGTTATTGGAGCAACTGGAACAGGACGAGGATCAATAAACGATGAAAATCCTGGCATTACGTGGCGAGAATTTGGCCAGCATTCAACATCCGTTTGCATTGGACTTTTCACAAGGACCGCTGGGTGACAGTGGCTTGTTTGCGATCACAGGCAAAACGGGCGCGGGAAAGTCGACGCTTTTGGATGCGATTTGCTTGGCGCTTTACGACAAGATCCCGCGCTTTCAGTCCAATAAAAAGCATGATGCGGATATTGGCTTGGGCGACCCGGCCACTCGGGTTAAAGCCAATGATGTGCGCAGTATCTTATCGCGTGGTAAAGGCGAGGGGTACGCGGAAGTGGATTTTGTCGCCTATGATGGCAGCCGTTGGCGTGCGCATTGGTCGGTGCGCCGTGCGCGCGGTAAGGCGGACGGCCGTATACAGGCGAGCGAGCATTGGTTGGAGAACCTCGCCACAGGCCAACGTATCGCCGGTAAAAAACAGGAAGTACTCAGTGAAATAGAGCGCTTAGTGGGACTGAGCTATGAACAGTTCCGCCGTGCGGTGATGTTACCGCAAGGGGATTTTGCCGCTTTCTTAAAAGCGTCTGCAGATGATAGAGCGGCCTTGCTTGAGCGCATGACAGGCACTGAAATATATAGCCGGCTGTCGCAAATGGCGCACGAGCGGGCACGTGATGAAAAGCAAGCACTGGATCAACTGACCCAACAGTTGGGCGATATTCAGTTACTCACGGATGACGAAGAACAGCAATTGCATCAAGAGCAGGCGCAATGCCAGCAGCACATTCACGATTTACACACTCAGCTCCGAAAACTCAATGACTATCGCCAACAACACACGCATTTTGCGCAAGCGCAGCAGGGCGTTGAGGCGGCTCAGCAGGCGCTCGATGAAGCGAGTGAAGCGCGAGAGAGCATTGCCGCCCGGCGTGACGCGTTGGACGAGATAGAGCGTGTCCAAGTGGCTCGGGACGATTGGCAAGCGGTGCAGAGCGCCCAATGGCAACGCCAGGCGCTCACATTCGAACGCCATCAGCTCGCGCGTGAAGAACGTCGTACAGCCCAAGCGTATGAACAAGAGGCTGAACGTTGGCGCGACGCTAATCGGGCAGTGGCGGAGGCCGAGCAAAGCTGGGCGGAGCTTGAGCCTAAAGTACGGCAAGCGCAACAGATAGATACCCAACTGTCTGGCATTGAACGGCAAATGCATGAGCAAAACCTAGCGCTGAATGAGCAACAGCAAAAGTATCGACAAGCCCAACAGTCTTTTGCGCAAGCGCGCGCGCAAGCCGAACAACAGCAACAACGTGAGGTGGCGATAGAAAAAGAAATCGCCCGTTATGGTGACTTTTCTCATGTGGCGGAACACTATCAACCTGTGTTTGATAACCTGCGCCAGTACCTCGATTGCCAAGATACACTCTCGGCTCTGCAAGAAGAGTATCAAGCCCGTTATCATCAGCAGCAACATTGGCAGCCGCAACGTGACAAGTTGGACAAAGACATTGCCCAAGTTGATGACAGCAGTGCGCAGCTGAAAGCCAAGCGACAAGCGTTAGAGCCCGAGGCGCTGCAGGCAAGTCAAGACGCGGATCAGGTGCGGTATAGCAAACTGCACACGCAAAAGCAGCAGCAAGAAGCGGTGCTCAATGAGGGAAAAAACTGGCAGTATTGGCAAGAGCGCTGTCAGCATAACCAAGCGGAGCTGGAAAAACATCAAGCACTGTTTGCAGACAGCCAAACCCAGTTAGCGCATTTGAAAGACACGCTGACCCGTGAGCAGGCTCAGGTCGAAGAAGCACAAAATAGCCTCCAACAGGCGATGGCGGTGGTCGAGCTTGATGATCTTCGCCAAACTTTACACGAGGGGGATCCTTGCCCGCTTTGTGGGGCCACCGAGCACCCCTACCTGCACCATGCCCCCGCGATAGAAGGCATGATCGCGCAGCAGCAGGCGCGTGTAGACGCCTTGCAAGCATCGTATAACCAACATCACGCCGAGTATTATTACTGGCAAAGGCAGCACCAGCAAAGCCAGCACGCGTGTGCCGAGTTAAAAGAGCAGGGAGCGGTTTGGCAGGCTGAGCGACAGCAATGCGAACGAGAGGTGCATGCTGCGATCGCTGAGCTGGATGAAACCATCGACTTATCGCGTCCACTCAGTGACATCCTCGGCGAGATTGACGCACAGGCGCAACCAACCTATGCCGAGTATCAAGCCTGTTATCAAGCGATGACAGAGCGCCAACAACAGCTTGCCCACATTCAGCAAATGGATACGGCCATTGCCGAACTCCAGCATGCACGTGAGCAGCTAGTGGCTCGACGTCATCAACTCGACCAGTCACTGACAGAGTGTGAGACACGGCTCAATGCGATTGATGAGCAATGGCAGCAGCAACAGACGCAAGTGACTCGAGTCAGCCAATCGCTGGATCAGCAATTAGGCGCTGGACAGTGGCTGGCGAGCCTGCAACAGGTTGGCGCCGCGCATTATATCCGCCAGATGGAGCAAAAAATTCAAGCCTATCAGGCACTGCAAGACGAAAAAGCGGCGCTTGCTGAGCACAAGCAACAAAGAGAGACCGACCTCGCCTCGCTTTCGCAGCAGTGCCAGAGCTTGTCAGAAGATATTCAAGCCCGGCAAGCCCAACTGGTGACCCTTGCACAAGAGCATCAACAGCAAAGTGCCACGCGCCAAGCGCTGATCCCACAATCAGATCTGGAGGCGCTAGAGCGAGCCTACAAAGCGGCCATTGAAGAACAAGCCGCACAACGTAACCAAGCCGAGCAAGCCTACACGCAGGCCAGTGAAAAGCGTGCAGGTGTGCAGGCGCGCCAGCAAACGCTTGATACCCAGCAGCGTGAGGCGGATCAGCGCTACCGCGCAAGTGTGAGACGTTGGATCCAATGGCAGCCGGAACTCGGTGTTCATCAGTATGATTTGATTGGCGCGCTGTCGTATAGCGAGGTATGGCGTGCCAATGAGCGACAGGCAATCAGCGATGTTGAGTCGCGTTATCAAGAAGCCAAAACGCGCCTTGATGAGCGTCAGCAACAGCTTGTTCATTGTCAGCAAACCATGGCAGACACCAAAGCTTGGATAGTGGCACAGCAGCTACCTGATGATGATGCGTCTCTCAGCGCACAGCAGTCACAGTGGCAGCACGCGCTCGAGGAGCAGGAGCAGCGCCTCTTTACGCTTCGTCACCAATTGACTGAGTCAGAAAAAGCCAAGCACCAAGCCGGCTCACTGACTGAAAAAATAGAGGCGCAGCGGCATCAAACGGAACAATGGCTAAAATTGGCTGATCTGATTGGCTCCGCGAGCGGGGCGAAGTTCCGAAATCTTGCCCAATCTTTAACCTTGTCTCAGTTAGTGGATATCGCCAATGAGCACTTGGCGTCATTGTCACCACGTTATGCACTGCAAACGGTGCCGGATAGCTTGCTGGCGTTACAGGTGGTCGATCACGATATGGGTGATGAGGTGCGCAGTGTCGAATCACTGTCTGGCGGAGAGAGCTTTTTAGTCTCGCTCTCGCTGGCGCTAGCACTGGCCTCTTTAGCGGCAGATACCCGCCAGCTTGGCTCTCTATTTATTGATGAGGGCTTCGGCACCCTAGACCCTGATAGCTTAGAAATGGCGTTAGCCTGCCTGGATACCCTGCAAGCGGATGGCCGACAAATTGGGGTGATTTCGCATGTGCATACACTGGTTGAGCGGATTGGTGCACAAGTCCGTGTAGATAGCCAAGGTGGCGGCGCAAGCCGTGTATTAGTGACACAGCAAGGTGTAGGCTAGGTCACAGCCTGTCGACACAAGGGGAAAATAGCTCGCGCTGGGTCACAAAAATGTCATAATAAATCCACATAATGGCGCCAGTTCAATGATAACACTAGGTAATTATCATGGTTAGACGGATTCTCGTTGTTGAAGACGAAGCCCCCATTCGCGAGATGCTTTGTTTTGTACTTGAACAAAAAGGTTATCAAACGGTTGAGGCAGAAGACTACGACTCGGCACTGGCGCAAATATGCGAGCCTTACCCAGAAATGATCCTGATGGATTGGATGTTACCTGGCGGATCGGGGCTCAATCTTATTAAGCACTTAAAGCGGGAAGAGTTAACCCGACAAATCCCCGTGGTAATGCTGACCGCAAGGGGCGAAGAAGAAGACAAAGTGCGAGGCTTAGAAGTAGGGGCCGATGACTACATCACCAAACCTTTCTCGCCGAAAGAGCTGGTGGCGCGATTAAAAGCGGTGATGCGCCGCGTGTCGCCGACAACCTTGGATGATGTCATTGAAGTACAAGGGTTGAAGCTTGACCCTGTCTCGCATCGAGTGACCGCCAATGATAATCCGCTAGACATGGGGCCGACCGAGTTTAAGCTGCTGCACTTTTTCATGACCCATCAAGAGCGAGTATATAGCCGCGAGCAGCTACTCAATAACGTGTGGGGCACCAATGTCTATGTTGAAGATAGAACGGTGGATGTGCATATTCGTCGCTTGCGCAAAGTGCTGGAAGCCGGTGGACACGCTAAACTGGTACAAACCGTGCGCGGCGCTGGATATCGTTTCTCAACACGTAGTTAAATCCCGCCTACATCAGGTGTAGGCTGCATGGAGACGCAATGGTCGAACGACTGTCTTGGAAGAAGCTAGCCTGGGAGCTGGCTTTTTTTTATTTACCTTGGTTTATCATAGGTTGGCTGTTTGGTGGCCTACCTTGGCTATTGCTTGGCGCTACCGTTGCCATGCTGCTTTGGCACCTGCATCAGCAGGTCAAGCTGTCGGATTGGCTTTGGAAAGACAAAAGCCTGATGCCACCCTCAGGCACCGGCTCCTGGGAGCCTTTGTTTAATGGGATTTATCGCTTACAAAAGCGTAATCGTCGTCGCCGTAAGGAGCTGGCGAATCTGATTCGTCGCTTTCGCAACGGGGCAGAGTCTTTACCGGATGCGGTGGTGGTTTTTGAGCGTGACGGTGCCATTGTTTGGTGTAACAAATTAGCTCAAGAACTGCTCGGCTTGCGTATGCCTGATGATAATGGCCAGCATATCAGTAATCTTATCCGCGCCCCTGAATTCGTCAGTTATATTGCTGATGCCAATTACGATGTGCCGCTCGAGATGCGCTCTCACCTCAATAGCGCGCGCACACTTGAGTTCCGGACCATGCCCTATGCGGAAGGCGAATATTTGATGGTGGTGCGTGATATCACTCAGTTAAAGCAACTGGAAGGGATGCGCCGCAACTTTTTCGCCAATGTTTCACACGAGCTACGCACGCCGATGACGGTTTTGCGTGGCTACTTAGAAATGACTGAAGATCCGGAGATGGTTGTTGGTCCCATGTGGCCGAAAGCACATGGGGTGATGACCGAGCAATTGTCTCGGATGGAGTCACTGGTAGAACAGCTTTTGACCCTGTCTAAAATTGAAGCAGCGGCCAAGCCTGAGCTGGATCATCATGTGGATGTGCCAGCCATGCTTGATGTGCTACAAAAAGAAGCCCAAGCCTTAAGTGGTGATAGTGAGCATGTACTTACGTTTGAAGTTGATACCAGCCTTAAAGTGAAAGGCAATGACGATCAATTACGCAGTGCGATTTCCAACCTAGTTTATAACGCAGTAAAGCACACCCCGCCCAAAGCTGGGATCACTGTGCGTTGGTATCGCGCAAGCAAAGGCCCACGCTTGGAAGTACAGGACAGTGGTGAGGGGATCGCGCCGCAACATCTGGATCGGTTAACTGAGCGTTTTTATCGGGTGGATAAAGCCCGCTCCCGTGAAACGGGTGGCAGTGGCTTAGGGTTGGCGATCGTAAAACATGCGTTAAGTCATCACGATGCGGAATTAGATATTCAAAGTGAACTTGGGGTGGGGAGCACGTTCTCCTTTACCTTACCGGAGCGGTTAGCATGTTAAAGCGGTTTATTGCCACAGCCAGCCTGCTAGTGAGCATGGCGGGCTTTAGCCATGCCGACACGCTGCCTGATTATCAACGTAGCAGCGGTATATCCGGTAACTTGAGCTCTGTCGGCTCAGACACCCTAGCCAATATGATGGCCGCTTGGACTGACGGGTTCAAACGGCTACATCCAGGGGTGAATATACAGCTACAAACGCCAGGCTCTGCCTCCGCCGCCCCCGCGCTGGTGGAAGGGACCGCACAACTTGGCCCCATGAGTCGTCCGATGCGGGTCAGTGAAGAAAATGCGTTTCAAGCACGTTTTGGCTATCCCCCTACCGCGGTACCTGTTGCGGTGGATGCGATGGCCGTCTATGTTCACCAAGACAACCCTTTACGCACCATCAGCTTTCAACAGCTGGATGCGGTATTTTCTCGCACACTCTGGTGTGGGGCGAGTAAACCGGTGGCAACCTGGGGGCAATTGGGCTTATCAGGCCGTTGGGCCAACCGAGATTTACAATTATTCGGCCGTAACTCGGTATCCGGTACCTATGGATATTTTAAGCAAGCTGCGTTGTGTCGTGGGGATTTTCGAGCCGATGTGAATGAGCAGCCCGGCTCGGCGTCTGTTGTGCAGTCGGTGGCCTCTTCGCTGAATGCGATCGGGTATGCAGGGATCGGCCATCAAGCGTCAGGGGCGCGCATGCTGGCGATTTCACATCAAGGCAAAAAGGCGATAAAGCCCACCCCTTCAGCGATTCGAACGGGTGAGTACCCCCTTACCCGTTATTTATATTTGTATATCAATAAAACGCCCAATCAGCCGCTGGCGCCACTTGAATCGGCATTTATGCGTTATATTTTGTCGGCGCAAGGGCAGAAGGCGGTGAGTCAGCAAGGCTATATTCCCTTGCCGGCTCGAGCGGTGCGCGCGCAAAGACAGGCATTAGGGCTGGATGCGTCGCTAAAAGACTCGCGTTAAGGGTTTAGACGTTTAGGGACTCAGCGTTGCGGAAGCGACGGCCTCCACTGGACGCTTGTCGTGCTCTCAGTCGCTAAAGGTCAGCCCCCAGTTTACTGACTGCCAGTATGCCTGCTCTGCTTCCAAGTCCGCCGCGAGCAAACGGTTCTCTTGCAGCCACCCGGTAGGGAAGGTGAGTTGCCATGCCCCTTTTTTGTCGACACTGAGAGCAATCTCTGGCAAGGCCTCGTCGTTACGTTGTGAGTGCAACACACAGGCTAACCGTAGTGCGCAAATCAGCGTCTCGATGAGCTTAGGTTTAAACAAGGTAAACTTAGGCATTTCATTGAGTTTTAGCGCCTTACGATGGAAGCGCGCGAGGGTGGCTAGCACGGTTTGCTGCTCTTGGTTAAACCCAGGCAAATTGGTGTTGCGCAGAATATACGCAGAATGCTTGTGGTAGCCAGGATAACCAATGCTTAACCCCACTTCGTGCAGCAGCGCAGCCCAATTCAAAAGCCCGGCGAGCTCTGCTTTCTTACTACCCTTATCCGGCTCGGCTTGCGCATAAAAATACGCGGCTGTGTGTTGCACGCGACGGGCGTGACTCAGGTCGATGTTGTAGCGTGCTGCCATATCATCCGTCGTACGACCACGGATATCGGTACGTTGAAAGCGGTCTTCCATTTCATAGAGCAACCCTTCACGTAACGCACCATCAGAGAAGCGCATCGATTCGATGGCAAGCGCATCAAAGATCCCAGAAAGAATTGCCACGCCTGCGACGAAAACCGGTTGGCGGTCGACCGACAAGCCCGGTAAATCGATACTGTCACTGGTTTTAAACTTCAGCAACTTTTCGATCAGGTTATCTAACCGCTTACGGGTGATAATGCCGTCTTCATCACCCAGGCCGATAATCACTTCACGAATCGCTTTGATGGTGCCTGACGCGCCGAGCGCCACTTGCCAGCCAGCCTGACGGTATTGAGAAGCCAAGCTTTCTAGCTTTTGTTGGGTAGCCAGCTGTGCGGCGGCAAATTGCTTAGGCGTAATGTTGCCTTTGGGGAAAAAACGCTCGTTATAACTGACGCAGCCAACCCGTTTACTGTTAACCAGTGCGGGCTCAAAGTTATCCCCGATCACTAATTCTGTACTGCCGCCCCCAATATCAATCACTAACTTCCGGCCAACGTTTTGCTGCGTGTGGGAGACGCCCATATAAATAAGACGCGCCTCTTCCTCCCCGGAAATAATTTCAATCGGGTAGGGCAAAACCTGTCTTGCCCGCTTGATGAAGGTGTCGACATTGCGGGCCTGGCGTAAGGTGTGGGTGGCGGCGATACGGACATTCTCCATGTCTAAGCCGTTCAGCCGCTCAGCGAACATGGCTAAGCACTCGACACCACGGCTGATCGCCTCATCACTGAGGCGATGTTGATCATCCAACCCTGCAGCCAGTCGCACACGTTGTTTATGGCGACTCACTATCTGTAACCCTTCGCCAACGACGCGCGCGACGACCATATGAAAACTGTTAGAGCCGAGATCAACCGCTGCGATTTCGCGCGGCTTATCCTTTGACTGGGGGTGTGTCATGTTGCAACTTTTCCGCGTTTTTGAGTTCTTGGCGCTCTGCGTGCTTAAGGTAATCATAGATCTCGGTCTGAGAACGGATCTTTTTCTTGTTACCCCGTTTGACGTAGGCGTTGGACATGGCTTTATCGATAACGCGGGCTTTCGCGCGATCGGAAAATTGAATCTCCAAGATGGCCATGATGCGATCTTTCAGTCTGGGATCGCGAATGGGAGCCCCAACTTCAATCCGGTTATCGATGTTGCGAGTCATCCAATCGGCAGACGAAATATACATATCACGTTCACCGCCGTTTTCAAAGGCAAACACGCGGGGGTGCTCTAAGAAGCGATCAACAATGCTGATTGCTTTGATATTCTGACTGACCCCTTTAACCCCAGGCACCAGCGAGCACATGCCGCGTACGATGATGCGAATTTTCACCCCTTCATTGCTGGCTTTGTACAGCAGGTTCACTAGGCCTTTGTCGACCAGGTTGTTGACCTTGAGCGTAATACCTGCCTTACGTTTGGCCTGCGCATGCTCAATTTCACGCTCAATCAGTTTATACATACGACGCCGCGAGTTACGTGGCGAGACAATTAAGTGGTTGAACTTTACAGGACGATACGGGTTTTCAATAAACTCAAATACTTTGCGGATTTCTGACGTCAATGGCTGATCCGCTGTAAACAGCGCGAAGTCGGTATAAATTCGCGCCGTTTTTTCATGAAAGTTACCTGTGCCGATATGGCCATAATCGCGTAGCACGCCGTCTTCACGACGAGAAATTAAACACAGTTTCGAGTGAATTTTGAGCCCTGGCGTGCCAAACACGACTTTTACGCCAGCATCCGTGAGCACCCGTGACCATTCGATGTTGGCTTCTTCATCAAAACGTGCTTGCAGCTCGACCACGACGGTCACGCGTTTTCCGTTGTTGGCAGCATCAATCATCGAGTTGATAATGCGAGAGTTTTTCGCCACACGATAGACGTTAATCCGAATACTACGCACTTTAGGATCAAACGACGCCTGACGCACCAGTTCAGTCATATGGCGGAACGTATGATAGGGATAATAAAGTAGAATATCGCGTTCGCGAATAGCATCGAAGGCATTGTTTTGTAGTTGAAAATCAGCCGATTCGAACGGTGGCAAAGGCGGGTTTTCCAGGTATTTACGTCCAACGTTCGGAAAGCCGATAAAATCACGAAAGTTGTGATAGCGAGCACCCGGTAAGACACTGTCGTAGTCGGAGATTTTTAATACCTGAATCAATTTGCTCACCATTTCCGGTGGCATATCGCGTTGATAAACAAACCGAACCGGTAGGGCGGTTAAACGCTGATCCAAGCTCTCTGACATGTTTTCAAGCAGGCTGTGCTCCACTTCATTGGTCAGATCGTATTCCGCATCGCGGGTCATTTTCATCGCGTACGCTTCGACAGTATCGTAGTCGAAAAAACCACTAAAAATTTGGTCTAAACACAAACGGATAATGTTATCGAGTAAAATGATGGTTTTTCGCTGCCGTTTTCCTTTTGGCTCAGGGACTTTAACAAAGCGTTCTAATTCATCAGTTGGGATCTCTATCAGCGCATACTTGGGCTCTTCCCCTTCTTTTTTCAGCTGTACGGCGAGGTAAGAGTAGGCATCTTTCAAAAAGCTTAAAACATCGACGTCCTTGTTAAGCATAATTGGCGTGATGTAAGGCAAAATATTGCTTCTAAAATAACGTTTTAGCCACTGCGCTTGATGGTCAGAGAGTTGACGTTCGTTAACTAAAAAAATATGGCGGCGTGCCATTTCGAGCAAGATATCGTTGTAAAGATGATCAAAATCTTGATTCAGTTTGACGACTTTCGCTTGAATCTTGCTCAATAGCTCTTTGGCATGACTTTCCACTCCGCGTTCTTCATCGATAATGATGCGCCGTTTCACGTCGGCAAACCGTACTTGATAAAACTCGTCAAGGTTGGATGAAAAAATGCCTAAAAACCGAACTCGCTCAATAATAGGCACACTCTTGTCCGCGGCCTCTTGCAGGACACGTTCATTAAAAGAAAGCCAGCTAAGTTCTTTGTCGACATGATAAGAGTCTAAAGTCATAACGCGTAAGAAAATCCTGTTCTACTGAATAAAATTGCTGTCAAAATCGACAATCAAGTCGTCTGACAGCGTTTCAAGGGCTTCATGCAATACGTTAATGTCCGCTGCCGGCGGAACCGTTAAATAAAAATCTGCGGTGAAAATTTGCCCGCCCGTATTGGCGGCGCTTTGTGTTTGCGTGTTGAGTTTGTTGATGGTGACGCCATGAGCGGCGAGCAGCTGGCTGAGCGCTTGCACAATGCCGCGCCTGTCGTTGCCTGTTACCGACAACGTATGGGTAATCGGAGACGGTGAGGCGGGCGTCGCATCGGTGATGAGCAACTGTAAACCATCGAGCGCGCGTAACGCATGGACCAGCGCATCAGCGTACGTGTCTGACACTGAAATGTGAATGATGCCGGCAAACTGCCCTGCTAGCTGACTGAGTCGGCTGGCTTGCCAGCTGCCGTGATGATTGAAAACCGTGTGTGATATTTGATCAACGAGGCCAGCGCGATCTGGGCCCACTAATGTGATAACAAAGTGCTTCATGCGTGATCCTTACGGCGATTCTTTAGACAATTATTGAGGCCAGTCAAGGTGTTGTCTATGCTGCTGGAGGCTAAACTCACGAAAGTGTGCCCAATATCAACTTGAGCAAGCCTAAAGCCCGTTTGTTGCATATTTATTGCGTGGCGATAGCGTGACTAGGCGTTGATGACCACTCACGATACACTGGACGACAGTGATGCGATGCCGTGTTTGTGAAAGGCGGCGTCGTGCGTCTCGCTGTCACAAAATTGTCATTGTAATGACATACAATACAGGGCTTGCTTAATAAAAAGAGGCACGAATGACCCACTCTTCACCATCATTAACGGACACCAGACCGGCGCGGCGTTTTAAAGATAAACTGACTCGCCAAACGGTACGTCTTGGTGGCGTGATGGTATTAGTGACCCTGCTGCTTCTTTTCTTCTACTTACTCACGGTGGTGGTACCGCTTTTTCACCAAGCGAGTGTGAGCTTGAGTGAGCGCTTTACCTTAGCCACTCCCGGCGTGCCTCAATACATTGGTGCCGATACACGCAATCAACTGGTATATGGCTTGGATGATCGAGGTGTGTTAACGGTTGCCAAACGCCCGCACCGGTCTGAGACTCCCACAGCCAGCGCCGTGCTCCGCGCGCAAACGGTATTACAGCAGCCGCTATCCAGCATGGATAAGCCTGCGATAAGCCGCGTCGAAGCATCTACGCCATTTTTGGCGGTGGAAAAGACGCCTGGGCGCGTAGCTGCTTGGCAATTACGCTTTCGTACACAATACCAAGCTGACGCCTCAGTGGTCCCTCAATTGTCCACTATGCCGGCCTTTGGTCGTGAGTTGATCGTGGACGCGAGCGCGCAGCCGCTTAACCAGCTGACTGTTGCGGTGCCGGATAGTTTACACGGTCAAACCATCCCGCCCGTGCTGGCTGCTGTCACTCAGGATAACCATTTGGTGGTTTTTCGTGGTACGCAGAAAAGCATGGTGCCTCTTTCGCAAACCGTTGACCATATCGCGTTATCAGGAGACGGGCAGCGCTTGTTTGTGCATCAACAAAATCGTTTAGCGATTTGGCGCGTAAACGGGAACGATTTAGCGTTGCGCGAAACGGTTAATCTCGACAATGTGGTCGCCAGCCCAGTCACGAAAATGTCGATGCTAGCCGGGGGACGCTCTTTGCTCCTTCAGCACCAAGATGGCACCGTCACACAATGGTTCGATGTGGTGAAAAATGGTGAGCCATCGTTAACTGAAGTGCGCGCGTTTTCACCGGGGGAGGGCGTGGCACGTCTCGCACCTGAGCGTCACCGTAAAAGCCTGGCGACGGTAGATGAAACGGGACGACTTAGCCTAGTGCATGCCACCAGTGAGAAACAGCGCCATTTCGATGCTCAGTTTACCGCGCTGCCCGACGCTTTGGCGTTTACGCCTCGTGCAAATGGGCTGATTGCTGTGGTCGACAATCAATGGCAATGGTTGACCGTCGACAATCCTCACCCAGAGGTGAGTATTCACTCACTATGGCAGAAAGTGTGGTATGAAGGGTACTCGTCTCCGCAGTATGTGTGGCAGTCGACCTCTGCGGATGACAGCTTTGAAGCCAAGCTCAGTGTGGTGCCCGTGATTTTTGGTACCTTAAAGGTCGCTTTGGTTTCTTTAATTTTTGCGGTGCCGATGGCGATTGGCGCAGCCATATACACTGCTTATTTTATGTCATCCGGGCTCCGGCGTTGGGTGAAGCCGACGGTGGAAACGATTGAAGCGTTGCCCACCGTCATTATCGGCTTTTTGGCCGGTTTGTGGCTGGCACCCTGGGTTGAGTCGCACATTGCTAGCGTCTTTTTGTTGCTCCTGCTCATCCCTATTATTTTACTTGGGCTAAGCGGCGTGTGGCGCATGATCCCTAGGTATGTGCGACGCCGCTTACCTGATAACGCGCAGATAGTGGTCATTATTCCGGCGTTATTGATGGTGGGCGTAGTAGCCGCTTACCTTGGACCATGGGTAGAGCAGGTCTGGTTAGGGGGCGATGCGCGCCAGTTTGTGACGCATGAACTGGGTATCGGCTATGATCAGCGCAATGCGCTGGTGGTGGGTATCGCCATGGGATTTGCGGTAGTCCCAACCATTTTCTCTATTGCCGAAGATGCGATTTTTTCTGTGCCCCCTCACCTTAAAAACGGCGCCTTGGCCTTAGGGGCGACACACTGGCAAACCTTGATTCGGGTGGTGTTGCTTACCGCAAGCCCTGGTATTTTTTCTGCCGTAATGATGGGCCTTGGGCGCGCGGTCGGTGAAACAATGATCGTACTGATGGCAACCGGTAACACGCCTATCATGGATTGGAATTTGCTCGAAGGGCTACGTACCTTATCGGCCAATATTGCGGTGGAAATGCCGGAGTCTGAAGTCGGTAGTTCCCATTATCGAGTGCTGTTTTTAACCGCTTTTATTCTTTTTGTCTTCACGTTTGTCTTTAACACATTGGCAGAGCTGATCCGTCAGCGTTTGCGTGACAAATACAGCAACCTTTAACCGAGATGAGAATGCGCATGCGTCCATGGATAAAATCTGGCACTCCTTGGGTTTGGATGACGGCCGGAATGGTCAGCGTCAGTCTGATTGCGATTCTTGGGGTGCTGTTATTGCTCGGCTATCGAGGCTTAGGCTATTTCTGGCCGATACCGGTCACCAGCTTTGAAGTGAAGAGTGAGCAGGGAGTAGAAACCGTGGTCGGGCAAATATATCGAACCGATCAGGTTGATGCGACGCAGCTCAAAGATGCTGGTGTTGTATTGCCAGCCTATCGCCAGCCCAGCTACCAACGTTTGGTGGTAAAAACCGGTAACCGTGAGCAAGAAGGGATCGATTTTCGTCAATTGCTGGCGTTTCAGATAAAAAGTCAGCACACACCCGTTGAAATGGCGATGATCGAGCGAAATGAAAATGGCATGTTCTACGGCAAGCCTCAAGCATACGTCGACGCCGGCGGCCACCAACATGCATTAGTGCTGTCTGAACTTTATCAACGCCTGGAAGATTTAGCGGCGCGTCGAGAGGTGATCAATGACATCGAGCAAGTACACCTAGCGAGCGTTAACTATCAGCTGGAGCAGCTGCGGCTGGAGGAAAAGTCCCTCTCATTAGATAGCCAGCTAAACACGGCAGAAAAAAAACGAATTGATAAGCGTCGTTCACAGCTGCTATCGCAATACCAGCAGTTAGAGAAAAAGCTCAAACAGCTGCGAGAAAAACAACAAACGGGTGCGCTTGTTGTTGAAGATAGCCACGGTGACGCCGTGGCGTTGCCTCTGCAAAATGTGATTAATGTTTGGTATCCCAACGCCATGAGTGCCGTTGATAAGCTTAAATTTTGGGGCTACCAGGTTGCGACCTTTTTATCCGAATCTCCACGAGACAGTAATGCGGCGGGGGGCGTTTTTCCGGCGATTTTTGGCACCGTTTTCTTGGTGCTATTGATGTCAGTGATTGTCACCCCGTTAGGGGTGCTCGCCGCGGTATATCTTCACGAATACGCGCCGAAAACGGCATTCACGCGTATTATTCGCATTGCCGTGGTTAACCTCGCCGGGGTACCGTCAATTGTGTACGGTGTGTTCGGGTTGGGCTTTTTTGTCTATTTTATCGGTGGCACCATTGACGATGTATTTTATCAAGCGGCGCAGCCGGCACCGGTTTTTGGGACACCAGGTATTCTCTGGTCGGCGTTAACCTTGGCGATCCTCACCTTACCTGTGGTGATTGTGTCTACAGAAGAGGGGTTGGCTCGGATCCCCACCAGTGTTCGCCATGGTGCGTTTGCCCTTGGGGCGACACAATCAGAAATGCTCTGGCGGGTGGTCCTGCCGATGGCAAGTCCTGCGATGATGACCGGGTTGATTTTAGCGGTTGCGCGCGCAGCCGGAGAAGTGGCGCCCTTAATGTTGGTGGGAGTGGTTAAGGTCGCCCCCTCTTTGCCAGTGGATGGTAACTTCCCGTTTTTGCACTTAGAGCGGAAGTTCATGCATCTGGGCTACCATATTTATGATGTCGGCTTTCAAAGCGCGCACATCGAAACGGCGCGTCCTTTGGTATACGCCACGTCGTTTTTGCTTGTGTCTGTGATCGTGGCGCTCAATTTGTCCGCGATTGGTATTCGTCATTACTTGCGTGAAAAGTATCGCGCATTGGAATTATAACGATAAGGATCCCGCTCGATGTTTTCGATAACGCCACCCATAGGTGTCACGCCTAGCTTAGACTTGGGGAATTTGCCTGACGAGCAAACCGCGTTAGCTATTCGGGATCTCAACCTTTACTACGGGTCGACCCAAGCGCTGTTTGATATCAGTATGCGTATTCCCAAAGGGAAGGTCACTGCGTTTATCGGACCGTCTGGGTGTGGTAAATCGACATTGCTACGTTGTATTAATCGGATGAATGACTTGGTGGATGGTTGCCGTGTTCGAGGCGGGATCACCCTACACGGGCAAAATATCTATCACCGCGACGTGGATGTACCAGCATTACGCCGTCAAGTGGGGATGGTGTTTCAGCGTCCTAACCCTTTCCCCAAATCTGTCTATGAAAATGTGATCTTTGGACTGCGTTTACAAGGGATCAATGATCCTAGAACACTCGATGATGCCGTCGAGCGTTCATTGCGTGGCGCGGCATTATGGGATGAGGTGAAAGATCGCCTTAATGACAATGCGTTTGGGTTGTCCAGTGGGCAACAGCAACGGCTGGTGATCGCGCGGGCGATCGCGATTGAACCTGAAGTGTTGCTGCTTGATGAGCCATCGTCAGCGTTGGATCCCATCTCAACCTTGACCATTGAAGAACTGATTAATGATTTAAAGAATCAATACACAGTGGTAATTGTCACCCATAATATGCAGCAAGCGGCGCGGGTCTCGGATCAAACGGCGTTTATTAATATGGGACGTTTGGTGGAATACGCGGATACCGATACCTTGTTTACCACCCCACAAAACAAACAAACCGAAGACTACATCACCGGGCGCTACGGATAAGGAGCAGGCCTTGGATAACCACAATATTAGCCGTCATATTTCTGGTCAGTTTAACGCAGAGCTTGAAGCCATTCGCACCCACGTGCTGGCAATGGGCGGCTTGGTTGAGCGTCAGCTAACCGATGCGCTGCGCGCCATGCACAATCAAGATGTGGAGCTTGCGCGCCATGTTATTCGTGAAGATCACAAAGTGAATGGCATGGAAGTGGCGATTGATGAGGCATGTACACGCATCATTGCTAAACGTCAGCCCACCGCGAGCGATCTGCGACTGGTGATGGCTATCATTAAGACCATCACTGATCTTGAGCGCATTGGTGATGTTGCTGACAGTATCGCTAAAATGGCTCTCGACAACTCGAGCTATTCTCAGCAGCCGTTTTTGGTATCACTCGAAGCGTTAGGTCAGCGCGCCGCTAAAATGCTGCACGATGTGTTAGACGCCTTTGCGCGCATGGATATTGATGCGGCAATGAAAGTCTATCGTAAAGATGACTCGTTGGACCGTGAATACGAGGGGATTTTGCGACAGCTGATGACCTACATGATGGAAGATCCACGCTCGATTCCCAATGTGCTGAAAGTGATGTGGTCGGCCCGAGCCATTGAGCGAGTGGGCGATCGCTGTCAGAACATTTGTGAATACATCATCTATTTTGTCAAAGGCAAAGACGTTCGCCACATTCAAAAAGAGGAGCTGGAAAAGCTCCTCAAATAATCGCTACTCGTCGTCTATCCAGTCACTGACGGCGTCTGGGACAAAGCTCTGGTCATGCAAAGGCATACGCACGTAACCTTCCTTATTGATTTCTGGGAGGGTGACTGCGGGGTAGTCAATTTCTTGGTAAGGGATTTGTGAGAGTAAGTGAGCGATGCAATTGAGCCGAGCGTGCTTTTTGTTATCGGCTTCCACCACCCACCAAGGGCTTTCTTTGGTGTCGGTGTAGGCAAACATGCGGTCTTTGGCTTCACTGTATTGCACCCAACGACTACGAGACTCGAGATCCATGGGGCTGAATTTCCAACGCTTTATTGGGGTGTTAATCCGCTCCGCGAAGCGCTTTTCTTGCTCCTCGTCCGATACCGAGAACCAGTATTTAATTAAGATGATCCCAGAACGGATCAACATTCGCTCAAGCTCGGGGCACGTACGAAGGAACTCTTCATATTCTTCATCGCTGCAAAAGCCCATGACTCGCTCGACGCCGGCGCGGTTATACCAACTACGGTCGAACAAGACAATTTCACCACCGGCGGGTAGGTGCTCAATGTAACGCTGAAAATACCACTGTGTGCGTTCACGCTCTGTGGGCTTATCTAGCGCGACGACTCGACAAACACGCGGATTGAGCTTTTCGGTGATCCGTTTAATCACGCCGCCTTTACCGGCGGCATCGCGCCCTTCAAAAATGACCACCACTTTCAACTGCTCTTGCTTGACCCATTCTTGAAGTTTGACCAACTCAGTCTGTAATTCGGTTAGCTTTTTCTCGTAGTGTTTTTTGCTGATCTTGTGTGCTTTTTTATCCGACAAGGCCGCTCTCCTTTTACCACAGCGATGGGATCACGGTAGAAAACTCACTTTTCGGATGCAATGGATTCAAGTAGCGAAAGCGTATATCACCTCAAAAGACTAGAGTGGGTCACATTGCCATGTTGTCTGATCACGGCATTACACCGAGGTTTAAAACGATTGAGCAATGGCTTTGACGAGACGAACACGTTCCGGATCGGTGATCGGATAACAGCCATCGTCCCCATCGCCCATCGATGCGTAGGCGTTTGATTGCATGTCGCTTACTTGCTCGGTGCGTGCCGACAAGTGGATTTCACGTGCGCCGGTGGTCGTTAAAATCGCTTGTGCATTGTCGGGGGTCACGCCTGCGCCTGGCATGATGGCCAATGAGGTATGGCGTGTGGCGTCCACCCATTGTTTGAGTGCCTCTTTTCCCTGCCAAGCATTCGTCGCTTGCCCGGAGGTGAGAATGCGTTCAATCGTCGGGCGGGCAAGGATTGCTTCGAGCGCCGCGTGAGGGTCTTGGCAGTGATCAAATGCGCGATGGAAAGTCACTCCCATTCCCTTTGCTTGGGCAAGCATGGCATCAATAGCCGGCAAGTCGAGTTGACCACTTGGCGTGAGTGCGCCGATCACCACGCCTGCACACCCAGCTTGGCGGGCGTTGGCGATATCTTGCAGCATCACTTCAATCTCTTCACTGGCATAGACGAAGTCGCCTTCTCGCGGTCGGATAATCGCATAAATAGGGATCCGCGCTTTCTGAGCGGCTTGTTGCATGTAGCCATCACTTGGGGTTAAACCACCGAGGCGCAGTGCGCTGCACAGTTCCACTCGATCCGCACCAGCGTGCTCAGCAAGCGATAATGAACGAATACTATCAATACAAACTTCAACTAAGACAGACATATCACCCCTTTGACGAAACGAACCGTGTCAAGATAGTCCACGCTATTGTGACAGGGTGAGAGGTAATTACCTAGTGTTAGATTGGAAATGGCTTGATGAGAGAAGAGCCTTGAGTAAGGCGAGGTGGGATAGATAAAAAAGGGCCCGGTTTGCCGGGCCTCATTATTGTCTCACATTGTCCAGTGCAGGGCACTTGACCTTATTACAGGTCGTCAGTGTGCTCAGACAGGTATGCAGCTACACCTTCAGGTGACTCAGCCATACCCGCTTTACCTTCTTCCCACTGTGCAGGGCAAACTTCACCGTTTTTCTGGTGGAAGTTCAGTGCGTCAACCATGCGTAGCATTTCGTCGATGTTACGGCCTAGTGGTAGGTCGTTGACAACTTGGTGACGAACCACACCTTCCTCGTCGATAAGGAAAGAACCACGGAACGCAACGCCAGCTTCTGGGTGCTCAACGTCGTATGCTTTACAGATTTCGTGCTTAACGTCAGCAACCAGTGGATACTTCACTGCGCCGATGCCGCCGTCTTCGACAGCCGTTTTACGCCACGCGTTGTGTGAGAACTGAGAGTCGATAGACACACCGATAACCTCAACGCCTTTAGCTTGGAAGTCGCTCAGGCGCTTATCGAATGCGATCAGCTCTGATGGGCACACGAAAGTGAAGTCGAGTGGGTAGAAAAAGACAACCGCTTTTTTGCCTTTGGTGAACTCTTTCAGGTTGAAGTTATCAACGATTTCGCCATTACCTAGTACGGCAGCGGCAGTAAAATCTGGTGCTTGACGACCTACGAGTACCATATCTCAGCTCCTAGTTTAAATGTTTGCCTGATAATCAGGTTCCTATATAAGCGAGACAAACTATAGCTAACTTGTTAGATTGAAAAAAGTGGAATTAATAGATTGTAATAATCGAAAAATACGATTGTTTAAAATATGACTGTATGAACAAATATCCGTCTTTAAAGCAGCTACACTATCTGGTTACCCTCTCCGAAACGCGGCATTTTGGCGAAGCGGCGAAATTGTGTTTTGTGAGCCAGTCGACCTTGAGCGCTGGGATCCAAAACCTCGAGGATCTGATTGGTGCTCAGCTCATTGAGCGTGACAATAAAACCTTGGTACTCACTGGAATGGGCGAAGAGGTGGTGCGCCGTAGCCGAGAAATCCTAGCGCGCAGTCAGGATTTGATGGAGCTAACGCAAGTTAAATCAGATCCTATGCACGGCAAAGTACGGCTGGGCTGCATCCCTACCATCGCGCCATTCTTATTATGTGATGTGGTGCAGCAAGTCAACCGACATTACCCCAACTTAGATTTGTTGTTGCGTGAGGACACCACGGCGAACTTACTCACCGCGCTCAAACACGGCGAAATGGATATCCTTATCCTCGCGCTGCCAATGGACATTGGCACCATGACCCGTCGCGTGGTGGGGCGTGATCCGTTTAAAATGGTGATGAGCCAAAAGCAAGCTGCGCAGCTTGAGTTACCCATCGATTATGACGCGCTGCCCGATGAATCTGTTTTCTTGCTTGAGCGAGAACACTGCCTCACTGACCATGCGGTTTCTGCCTGTCAGATGACGGCCTCACAGAAGATTAACCCATTTATGGCAACCAGCTTACACACCTTGGTGCAAATGGTCGCAAACGGCAATGGTGTGACCTTTATACCGCAAATGGCGATTGATCATGGCTTAATTGATAACCTCGACGTGCATTTAGAAACGCCGCCGGGAGAAGCGGCCTACCGTGATATAGGAGTGGTCTGGCGACCCTCTTCGAGTCGGATTAATACGTTTAACCAGCTTGCTGATCTGGTCGCAGGACTACTTTCCCCAACAGCTAGGGAGTAAAAAGCCTAAAATAAGTGATTTACACTGATATTTTTGCCTTTTTGCAGCATTATTGTCTGTTTAAGAGCGTTGAAAATGACACCGAAGCCGTTGGATTATTATCACGAAAAAAGCAGCACCCCAGGGTGCTGCTTTTTGTTTTTATATATAAG